>NZ_AUAR01000015.1 GCF_000428825.1 Desulfomicrobium escambiense DSM 10707
AGCTCCACTTTCGCGGAGTTATTCCAAATCCAAGGGCAGATTACCCACGCGTTACTCACCCGTGCGCCACTCTACTCAGGGCCGAAGCCCCTTTCTCGTACGACTTGCATGTGTTAGGCACGCCGCCAGCGTTCATTCTGAGCCAGAATCAAACTCTCCAGTTACGTATACTAGTAGAGCAACCTTGTTGCTCATAAAACCTTATCTAGCGTTCTATATGCTCCAACTCGCTATTTATTTGTCAAAGATCCTTGCCCAACCGGCAAGAGGAAATCGTCTCTATCGACTCACCCACTCACCGTCAAGCGCTTTTTTCTTCTTTTTTCAACTTGGCCTTTCAGACTCGTTTGCATCATGGCCAAGCGCTCATCTTTCCGCGCTGCGGTTCAGCAGCGCAGAAAGAGGCTTCTATGTGCGCGGCACCCGAATGTCAACAAGAAACATAAAATTTCTTTTTGTCATTCAAGTTCGGCATGTTAGAGCGAATCAAAACTCCAGGTGCCTCGGCGTGCGCGGAAAGGGAATGACATCGCGGATGTTGGCGATGCCCGTGACCAGCATGAGAAGGCGCTCGAAGCCCATGCCGAAACCGGCGTGCGGCACCGTGCCGAAACGGCGCAGATCCAGATACCACCAGTATTCTTCCTTGGGCAGGCCCAGTTCATCGATGCGGCGCTCAAGGACGTCGAGGCGCTCCTCCCTGGCGCTGCCGCCGATGAGTTCGCCGATGCGCGGCACCAGCACGTCCATGGCACCCACGGTCCGTCCGTCGTCATTGAGGCGCATGTAGAACGCCTTGATCTCCTTGGGGTAGTCGAACACGATGACGGGCTGCTTGAAGTGCTCCTCCGTCAGGTAGCGTTCATGCTCGGTCTGCAGGTCGGTCCCAAAATCCACCGGGAACTCGAAATTCCTGGGCGCTTTCTTGAGAATCCCGACGGCCTCTTCGTAAGGCAGGCGCACGAACGGCTTGGCCAGGATGTTGTCCAGGGTGGCCAGAAGCGTCTTGTCCACGAAGTTGGCGAAGAGGTCCAGGTCGTCGCGGCAGTTGTCTAGGAGATAGGTGATGAGCCACTTGATGCAGGACTCGCCCAGATCCATATTGTCGCTCAGGTCCGCGAAGGCCATCTCCGGCTCGATCATCCAGAACTCGGCGGCGTGCTTGGGCGTGTTGGAATTCTCGGCGCGGAAGGTCGGCCCGAAGGTGTAGACCCGGCCCAGGGCGCAGGCCAGGTTCTCGGCCGCAAGCTGCCCGGACACGGTCAGGGACGCCTCCTTGCCGAAGAAATCCTGGTCGAAGTCCGCCTTGCCACCCTTCTTGGGCACATCGCTCAGATTCAGGGTCGTGACCTGGAACATCTCGCCGGCGCCCTCGCAGTCCGACCCCGTGATGATGGGCGCGTGCACATGAAAGAATCCCTGCTCGTGGAAGAAGCGGTGCACGCCGTAGGACAGCTCGGCCCTGATGCGGTTCAGGGCGCCGAACTTGTTGGTGCGGGGACGCAGATGGGCGATGGTACGCAGATACTCGTCGGTGTGCCGCTTCTTCTGGAGCGGGTAGCTCGGGTCCGTCTCGCCCAGAATTTCCAGGCTGTGGGCCTTGAGCTCCCACTTCTGACCTTGCCCAGGAGATTCCACCAACGCTCCCTCCAGGCGGACCGCCGCGCCCGTCCCGACCTTCTCCATCAGTCCGAACCCCTTGGCCCCGGCATCGACGATGGCCTGCAGGTTCTTCAGGCACGAGCCGTCATTGATCTCAAGGAAGACGAACTCCTTGCTCTCGCGCTTGGTCCGCACCCAGCCCTGGACCACCAGCGACGGCACTTCAGACTCGGACAAAAGGACATCGGCCACTCTGATATTCTTCATTTTTCCCCTCGGGTATGAAACGGCTAGAGCATGTCCACGGGATCGAGATCCACGGACATGCGGACATTTTTTTCCGTACGCAGCGTCTTGCGCATCTCGGCGCACACGCCCCTGATGGCCGGCCAGCTGTCGGCCTTGAGCAGGCACTGGAAGCGCTTTCGCCCGCGCAGCACGGCCAGCGGCGCAGGCGCCGGCCCTAGAACCCTCACCCCGGACGCAGCCCCCAAGGCGCGGATACGCCCCCCGAAGCTCGCCAGCAGTTCGCCCTCGGGCTGGTCCGTTGGCAGGGAGATGCGCACCAGGGCCAGCTTGACGAAGGGCGGATAGCCCATGGCCCGGCGCAGGGCGATCTCCCTGTCGAAAAAACCTTCGTAATCGTTGTCGCGGATATACTGCCAGCAGTAGTGCCCGGGGTTCCTGGTCTGGATCAGCACCCGGCCGGGCTTGTCCCCGCGGCCGGCCCTGCCCGCGACCTGCACGAGCATCTGGAACGACCGTTCCGTAGCCCTGTAATCCGGAAGATTCAAGCCCAGGTCGCCGTCCACGACCACCACCAGGGTCACGTTCGGAAAGTGGTGCCCCTTGCTCAGCATCTGCGTGCCGACCAGGACCTGCGCCTCCTGCCTGGCGAAGGCCGACAGCGTGTCCTGCATGGAGCCCGCCCGCCGGGCCGTGTCGCGGTCCAGACGCAGGATGCGCGTGTCCTGGGGCAGCTCGTCGCGCAGGAACTCCTCAAGGCGCTCGGTCCCGGCCCCCAGGGGCAGAAACTCGTGGCCTTTGCACGACGGGCAGGACAGGGGAAAGAGCAGCGTGTAGCCGCAATAGTGGCACAGCAGCAGTTCGCGTCGCTTGTGCAGCGTCAGGGAGACCTGGCAATGCGGGCACTTGAGAGGCGTGTCGCACGACTCGCAGTAAAGGACGGGCGCGTAGCCGCGCCTGTTGTGCAGGATGATCGCCTGCTCCCCGGCCTGGATCGTCGCCACCAGGGCGTCACGCACGGATGTGGCGAAGGGCCCGTGTTCTGGAGGTTCGGAGCGCAGGTCCACCAGCGTGACCTCGGGCAACCGCGACTCGCCGATGCGGTTTGAAAGCGATTCCACCGCGATGCCGCCGCTGCGGGCCGCATGAAAGACCTTCACGTCCGGCGTGGCCGATCCCATGAGCAGAAGCCCCCCGCTGCGGGAGATGCGGCCGAAGGCCAGCTCCCTGGCCTGGTAGACCAGCCCTTCGTCCTGCTTGAAGGAGGCGTCGTGCTCCTCGTCGAGGATGACCAGCCCGGGCTCCAGCGGCAGAAAGAGGCTCGACCTGGTGCCGACGACGATGCAGGGCTCCGTCCTGCCGGCCAGCTCCGCAAACGTCCGCAGCCGCTCCCCGGCGGCCAGGTAGCCGTGAAACAGCCGCACCGGCGCCTCGGGCAGGGCTGAACGCACATCCTCGTACAGTTTCAGGGCGATGGCCACTTCCGGGGCCAGGAGCATGACATGCCGGCCAGCGCACAGGGCCCGCCTGGCAAGTTCCATGTACACGGCCGTCTTGCCGCTGCCCGTCACGCCGAAAAGCAGCGCCGATTCGGCCGCGTCGGCCTGAAGGAGCTCCCAGAACCCGCCCACGGCCCGTTCCTGTTCGGGCGTAAGGGTCAGCCGCACCGGGCCCGACGCACAGACGTCAGCGGTTTCAAACGCGGACTCGACTTCCCGGACCAGCCCCTTGCGCGCCAGCGTGCCCAGCACCTGCGCGACGCTTTTGCCGAAATGCCCGGCCAGGGCCTTGGAAGACGACACGCCGTGCACGTCCAGGTAGCGCAGGACGTCGAGCTGGGCCGTGGCCTGCGGGCGGACGGCCCAAGGCGGCTCCGACGTCAGGGAGTAGAGCCGCTCTGTCCGGCGCTGGGCCACGACGGGCGAGAATCCGCCATCCAGCCAAGCCACGGCCAGCCCGGCGCGGTCCCCGCTCCCGTCCAGTTCGCCCAAGGGGACGATCCGGCCGTCGCGGCCCCTGAAGGACGGGACCTCGCGCAGCGCCGACGGCAGCACGCGGGCCAGGATCCGTCCCGGCGCGTCCATCTGGCGCACGGAAAGGTCGCGGATGAAATCGAGGTAGGCTGGGGAGAAAAAAGGCTGCAGGTCCACGGGCCAGACCACGTCGCGGCACGCGCACCCTTCGGGTGCGGGCACGTCCGTCCCCACGATCACCCCAACCCGCAGCGACCGCCCCAAGGGGACGATCACGCGCACGCCCTCCCTCCACATCTCCCGCGGCAGGGACGCGGGCAGGGAATACGTCAGGGCGCTGTACGGGGCGCAGAGGAGGAGGACGGAACAGTACTGACTCATGGGCTCCACGAAAAAGAGAGGGGGAACGGACAGGACCGTTCCCCCGTGAGGATCGGGATGGCGTCTAGCGGGAAGGCGGGATCAGTTCGCGCAGGCGGGCGATGAGGTCGTAGCGCAGATCCTCGTCCTGCAGGGCGAAGTAGATGTTGGCGGTCAGGTAGTCCACCCAGTCGCCCACGTCGAAGCGCTGTCCGCGCAGCTTCACGGCCAGAAGGCGATTCTCCCGCGCCATGGACTGCAGGGCGTCGGTCAGCTGGATCTCGCCGGTGTGGTCGGGCTTCAAGCCTTCGAGATGCTTGAAGACCTCGGGCGTCAGCACGTAACGGCCCACCAGGGCCAGCCGCGACGGCGCGCTTTCCATGTCGGGCTTCTCCTTCACGCCGCGGATGCGATACAACCCGGGCGCAAACTCCTCGGCGTCGATGATGCCGTACTTGCTGACGCGGTCGCGCGGCACTTCCATGACGCCGACCACGGGCATGCGCTCGTTCTTCCAGACTTCGAGGAGCTGGTTGATGCCGGGGTCGCGGTTGAACATGAGGTCATCGCCGACCATGACGGCGAAGGGCTCGTCCTTGACGACCTCCTTCGCGCAGAGCACCGCATGGCCCAGGCCCAGTTGCTCTTTCTGGCGCACGACGATGATGTTGGCCATCATGGCCACCTTGCGCACCTCGGCCAGGAGATCCGTCTGCCCCTTGCGTTCCAGCAACTGCTCCAGGGCGAGGTTATAGTCGAAATGGTCCTCGATGATGCGCTTATTCTGGTTGTTTACGAACACCACGTCCGACAGGCCCGAGGCGATGGCCTCCTCCACGATATATTGGATGGAGGGTTTCCGGAACACCGGCAGAATTTCCTTGGGCACATTCTTGGTCGCCGGAAGTGATCTGGTTCCCCACCCTGCCACCGGAATGACAACTTTACGTACCTGCATGGATCGCTCCTTGTTTAAACCCGACGAGGGCGGGCTTCCCCCGCTCCTCAAAAATTCTATTTCAGTCCAGACCCGTCTCCACGGCCTGGGTCAGATCATCGCACAGGTCGTTGACCAGACATTCATCCTGGGCTTCGACCATGATGCGGGCCAGGGACTCGGTCCCGGAATAGCGCAGCAGAACGCGGCCCGTCCTGCCCAGACGCTCCTCCGCGTTCTTCACCGCCGCCTGGATGGAGGGCACGTCGGCGAAGGGGACTTTCCGCTTGACCTTCACGTTGACGAGCTTCTGGGGGAAAGGCGTCAACAGCCCGGCAATCTCGGAGATGGAACGCTGTCTGGCGACCATGATGCGCAGCAGCTGCAGCGCCGCCAAGGTCCCGTCGCCCGTGGTCGAATGCTCCATGAAGACCAGGTGGCCGGACTGTTCCCCGCCGAGAAGGTACCCGCCCTTGCGCATCTCCTCAACGACATACCGGTCGCCGACCCTGGTCCGCAACAGCCGGCCGCCGCGTTCCTGCATGAAGACCTCCAGGGCCATGTTGCTCATGACCGTGGCGACCAGGGTGTTGCCGGCGAGGGTCCCGCGGGACAGCATCTCGTCCGCGCACACGGCCATGATCTGATCCCCGTCGAGCACGGTGCCGTGCTCGTCGACCACGATGAGCCGATCGGCGTCCCCGTCCAGGGCCAGACCGATGTCGGCCCTGTGCTCCCGGATCTTGGCCGCGAGCCCCTCGGGGTGCAGGGAACCGCAGCCCCTGTTGATGTTCAGGCCGTCGGGCTCAACGCCGAGGGTCACGACCTTGGCGCCGAGCTCCTCGAAGATGAGCGGCGCGACGCGGTACGCGGCCCCGTGGGCGCAGTCGAGGACGATGGTCAGGCCGTCCAGGGTCATGCCCGCCGGAAAGCTGTGCTTGAGCTCGACGATGTAGCGCCCCGGGCTGTCCTGAATCTTCCTGGCCCGGCCGACCTGATCGTACGCCGGGTAGTCCCAGGCGAAGGCCGGGTCCGTGACCATGGCCGCGATCTCGTTCTCCGCCTCGTCGGCCAGCTTGAAGCCGTCCTTGTCGAAGAACTTGATGCCGTTGTCCATGTACGGGTTGTGGGAGGCGGAGATGACCACGCCCAAGTCGGCGCGCATGCTGCGCGTCAGAAAGCTGATGGCCGGGGTCGGCATGGGACCGACCAGGAAGACGTCCATGCCGGCGGCGCAGAAGCCCGAAGTCAGGGCAGATTCGAAGACGTACCCCGAAAGGCGTGTGTCCTTGCCGATGACGACCCTGTGCCGCCTGCTGCCGTTGCGGAAATACTGGCCCGCGGCCAATCCGAGACGCAGCACGAGTTCCGGCTGCATGGGGTGGCTGTTGACGCGCCCCCTGATTCCGTCCGTTCCAAAAAGCCTGCCCATCCGCTCTCCTCTTATGGGGTCAGCGACTCGTTGCGCTGCACGATGATTTCCACTTCCTCGGGCTTGGACTCCAGCAGTTCCACCCCGTCCGGAAAAAGGCGTTCGGGCTTGACGACGCTCTGCCCGAGGGCCGGATTTCCCCCGGGGTCCACCACCATGCGCAGCTGCTCCCGCCAATCCTTGTCCTTGAGGAGCCGCACCGGCACGAGCAGCCTGACCCGCACGAACTTGGGTTCCATGACGTACGTGAAGGCCGGGTACTCCACGGCTTCCAGGTTCACCTTGATCCAGATTTCCTGCTTGATGTGCCCGAAGTGCACGTCATAGCTGACCGAGGACACCGACGTGCGCACATCCGGGGGAAGCAGCAGGCGGGCCCGGCCCGACGCCGTCAGGCTGCCGTCCTCGGGGACCTGCACGCGCACCGTGGGGATTCTGTCCACCTTCTCCAAGGCGCTGGCAAACCCGGTCACCGTGACCTGATCCGGCACCACGGTGGCGTTCTTGAACTGCGTATCTTCGCCGGGCAGCCCTTCCCAGTCAAGGTGGACCGGCACGCTCTTGGAAACCATGACGTCGGCCACGAGTTCCAGGCGCGTCGGGTTGATCTCCACGACCTCCACCGCCGAAGTGATGGCCATGCTCTCGGGCACGAGCGGAATGACGTTGGGCCCGACCTGAACTTTGGCCAGATCGAGCTTGTAGGCCAGCCGGCCCGTGTTCAGGGACCGGACCTGGTTGCTCGTGCCCCGAATGCGCACCTGCAGCTTGCTGACCAGCCCGGAGGTGATCTCCATCTGTTGGGGGAGATTCACGAATTCGAGCGGCACCTCGAGCCACGTCTCGACCTTCTCCTGCCCCGAGACCACGTACCAGCACGCCAATGCCAGAAGCAGGGCCAGCGCTCTGTATTGCCAGTTATTCCACATTATTTCCTCAACGCAGCGGCAAGAACTTTCTTCAGGCGGACCTCATTGAGGCTGCTTGTGATCCGCCCGCCCACGGCCAGGGATATGCTGCCCCGCTCCTCGGACACGATGAGGGCCACGGAGTCGGTCTCCTCGGTCACGCCGATGGCCGCGCGATGCCGCGTGCCCAGCGCTGCCTCGTGCTTGAGGCCCACTGCCAGGGGCAGGATGCACGCCGCGGCCTCGATGCGGTTGTCGCGGATGATGACCGCTCCGTCGTGCAGGGGCGTGTCCTGATGAAAGATAGTCAGGAGCAGGTCCTTGCTGAAGGCGGCGTGCAGCTCGATGCCGCCCGAGACCACGTCTCCAAGGGGGATGTTGCGCTCGATGACGATGAGCGCCCCGGTCTTGCTCTTGGCCATCTGCACCAGGGCCAGTATGAGGTCGTCGAGGACCGCCGACTGCACGGTGTCCTTCTTGAAGATCGTGGTCGCGCCCATGACGGCCAGGGCCTTGCGGATGTCCCGGCGGAACAGGATGATGACCACAAGGAAGATGGAGCCCAGAAAATTGCCCAGCAGCCAGTTGAGCGTGTACAGGCCGAATTCCCCGGCCGCGAAGTAGGCGATGACGATGAGCAGCAGGCCGTAGATGACGGAAACGGCGCGGGTGCCCTTGATCAGCAGGATGATCCGGAAAAAGATGTAGCCCACCAGCAGGACGTCCAGGATGTCCTTCCAGGTGACTTGCAAATTGCCGATGGTGTAGCTCAGCACCCGACCTCCCCTTCTCCCGCCAATGCCCGCGCGACCATCAGGCCGTCGCGCGCCTCACGCACCTCATGCACGCGGTGGATGCGCACCCCCCGACCGTAGAGCGCCACCGTGGCCGCCAGGGTCGGGGCGTTGCGATCCCTGCCGTCGCGCCCCAGCAGGCCCTTCCACAGCGACTTGTTGGAAAGGCCCATGTACACCGGGCGCCCGAACTCGAAAAACCGCTCGATATTCCGCAGGATCTCCAGATTGTGCTCCAGGGTCTTGCCGAACCCGATGCCGGGGTCCAGAACCACGTTCCCTTCGGGCAGGCCGGCCCTGACCAAAAAATCAAGACGTGCGGCGAAAAAAGCTCTGACTTCGTCCACGACATCGTCGTATTTCGGCGCAACCTGCATGGTCCCCGGAGCGCCCTGGCTGTGCATGAGCACATAGCCGGGCCTCAGGTCGGCCACCACGTCCATGAGCCCCGGGTCCGCGCCCATGGCCGAAACGTCGTTGACGATGACGGCACCGGCTTCCAGGCAGGCCCTGGCCACGCGGGCCTTGGTCGTGTCGACGGACAGGACAGCGTCCGGGTGTGCCCGGAGCACCCCCTCGACCACCGGCAGGACGCGCTGCAGTTCGACGTCCGCCGGGACCACTTCAGCGAAGGGCCTGGTGCTCTCGCCGCCAATATCCAGAATGTCCGCGCCCTGGTCAAGAAGATGCAGCGCCTTGTCCACCAGCGCCCCGGTCCCGAAGGCGCTGCCGCCGTCGTAGAACGAGTCCGGTGTGGCGTTCAGGATTCCGACGACAAAAAAGGGGGCAGGACCGAGGGTCCTGCCCCTGAGCACATCCCAGGAGACGTTCTCTGCTCTCTCCCGGGACATGCGCTACTCGCCCGCCTTGTCGCCCGCGTCCCCCTCGTCCAGGGCGAAGCCCTCCTCGCCCGCTTCCGCGGACGAAGCAGCGGCCGCAGCACCGGCCGCGTTCCGGCCGCCGTTGCCCTGCGGGGCCAGGGGTTCTCCCTGGATGATCTTGGCCACCTCCTCTCCCGTGAGGGTCTCGCGTTCGATGAGGGACAGGGACAGGGCGTGCAGGAGTTCGATGTTGTCCTGCAGGATGGTCTTGGCGCGGTTGTAGGCGTCGCCCAGGATGCGCTTGACCTCGAGGTCGATGAGTTTGGCGGTCTCGTCGCTGTAGTCCTTGATGTGGGCCATGTCACGGCCCAGGAAGACCTCGTCGTCCTTCTTGCCCAGAGCCATGGGGCCGAACTCCTCGCTCATGCCCCATTCGCAGACCATGCGCTTGGCCATGGCCGTGGCGCGTTCGATGTCGTTGCCCGCACCCGTGGTGATGGAGTTGAAGACGAGTTCCTCGGCCGCCCGGCCGCCGAAGAGCACGGCCAGGTTGTTCTGGAGATAGGTCTTGGAGTAGGTGTGGCGGTCATCCACGGGCAGTTGCATGGTCACGCCCAAGGCGCGGCCGCGGGGGATGATGGACACCTTGTGGATGGGGTCCGTGCCCGGCAGGAACTTGGCCACCAAGGTGTGCCCGGCCTCGTGGTAGGCCGTGGTCTTCTTCTCCTCGTCGCTCAGGATCATGGAGCGTCGCTCCTTGCCCATCATGACCTTGTCCTTGGCCTCCTCGAAGTCGAGCATGGTGACCTTGTCCTGGCTCAGCTTGGCGGCGTGCAGGGCCGCCTCGTTGACCAGATTCTCGAGGTCCGCGCCGGAGAAGCCGGGCGTGCCGCGGGCCAGGACGTCGAGGTCCACCTCTGGCGACAGGGGGGTCTTTCTCGTGTGCACTTCAAGGATGCGCTTGCGGCCCTTGAGGTCGGGGTTGGGGACCACGACCTGACGGTCGAAGCGGCCCGGACGCAGCAGCGCCGGGTCGAGGACGTCGGGACGGTTGGTGGCGGCGATGAGGATGACGCCCTCGTTGGACTCGAAGCCGTCCATCTCGACGAGCATGGCATTCAAGGTCTGCTCGCGCTCGTCATGGCCGCCGCCCAGACCCGCGCCGCGCTGACGGCCCACGGCGTCGATCTCGTCGATGAAGATCAGACAGGGAGCGTTCTTCTTGCCCTGGATGAAGAGGTCGCGCACGCGGGCCGCGCCCACGCCCACAAACATCTCCACGAAGTCGGAGCCGGAGATGGAGAAGAAGGGCACCCCGGCCTCGCCGGCCACGGCCCGGGCCAGCAGGGTCTTGCCCGTGCCGGGACCTCCGACCAGCAGCACGCCCTTGGGGATGCGTCCGCCCAGACGCGTGAACTTCTTGGGGTTGCTCAGGAAGTCGACGATCTCCTGCAGTTCCTCCTTGGCCTCGTCCACGCCGGCCACGTCGGCGAAGGTGACCTTGGTCTCCTCCTGGGTGACCATTTTGGCCCTGGAGCGGCCGAAGGACATGGCCTTGCCTCCCCCCCCCTGCATCTGGCGCATGAAGAAGATCCACACGCCAATCAGAAGGAGCATGGGAAACCAGGAGATGAGCACCGTCATGTACCAGGGTGCGTCCTCCTCGGGCTCGGCCTTGACCTGCACGTTGTTCTTGACCAGCGTGTCGACCAGGGTCGGATCGTTGGGCGAATAGGAGCTGAAGCGCTGGTCGTTGACCAGCACGCCGGTGATTCGCGAACCTTGAATCTTGACGCTGGTGACCTCGCCCTGGCGGACCTTGGTCAGAAATTCCGTGTAGTTGAGATCATTGGGCGGCACGGGCGGCTGATTGAACAGGTTGAACAGGACAATCATGACCATGCAGATCGCGGCCCAGAGGACCAGATTCTTGGAAAAACTGTTCAAATGAGAAAACCTCCATAAGCCGGGTCGTCACAGGTCCCTCGCCACCGGCCGTCTTTGTCGTCATAGTGGGTTCATGCTTAGCTGAACGAGATGTGATTGTTAAGTTCAGTTTCAGGAATGACAAGCAAATTTTCGTAGAAATACGCCTTTTTTGAAAGGTCGCCCGAAAACCTTGATCATTGTGCGGGGCATTGATAGATACGTGCCTCCCAAGGGGGAAGCGTATCGTCACCGGTGTGGCGCCCGGTCTTCAAAACCGGTGGAAGGTCGAGAGGTCTTCGGTAGGTTCGACTCCTATACGCTTCCGCCACCCCTACGCATTGTCAGCCCGCTCCGCCCGTCTCGCACCTCTCCAGAAACCGACCTTATGCGATAGCCAACCGCTCCGCGCAGTTTGTACGTTCCTCATCCGTGGAGCGCGTCCGTCGATTGCGGGGTGCTATGCGGCAAAATCCTGCGGGAGAATGGCCCAGGCCGCGCGCCGGCCGGCCTGGAGGCTGCCGTACTCTCCGTCGATGCCGAGGATCTCCGCGGGATTGAGGGTCACCATGGCCAGGAGTTCGACCAGCGGCGTGCTCGAAGACAGCACGGTCTTCACGGCGCGCAGTTCCTCCCACAGGTCCAGATCGGTGTTGGAGGCGAGGGAATCCGTACCCAGGCACACGGGCACTCCGGCGGCTCGCAGGGCCGCGACAGAAGCCTCGCCCACGCCGATCCGGCTGTTGCTGCGCGGGCACAGGCAGACTCCCGCCCCGCTTCGCGCCAGGATGCCGATGTCGTCCGCGTCGATGTGGACGCAGTGCACGGCCAGCGTCCTGCCATCCAGCAGGCCAAGCTCGGACGCGTACGCAACGGCGCTCATCCCGGGCGAGACGAAGCCTTTGGGCAGGATGTGGCGGGCGCGCACAAATTCGGCAAACGCTCCTCCACGCCCCAGGAACAGTTCATTCTCCCCCGGCGCCTCGGCCAGGTGCAGGCTGAAGGGCAGGTCGCGCGAGACGCACCAGCCCTTGGCTTCCCGGGCCAGGTCCGGGGCCGTTGAATAGAGGGCGTGCACCGACGGGCTCCAAGGGCCGGGCCAGTCGGCAGAGGTGAAATCGGGCAGACCGCGACGGCCGGACACTTCGCGAAAAAGATGGCCGCCCATTCCTTCGGCCTCCAGGACGCCGCGGACCATCACCGCCTCCCGGCCGACAACGTCCGCCACGAAGCAGGTTCCGGAGTTCCGGGCCGCGGCCACTGCGCCCGCCACATCGGCCCGTGACACGCGTTGGTCGCGCAGGGCCGCGAACAGCCCGTCCGCCCAGGCTTCGAACCCCATGCCGACGGAAAACCTGCCCGCCAGATGGGACAGCTCCAGATGGGCGTGCGCGTTGATCAGCCCGGGCACCAGCGTCACGTCGCCCAGATCACGGCACGGCCCCGACGCCTCCTTCCAGGGGACGACAGCGACGATGCGACCGCCGTCGACCAGGATGCAGCCATCGACAATCTCGGGGCACCCGGGGTCCATGGTCAGGATGCGCGCCGCACGGTAGGCCGCCGTCATGTCCCCGCCATCCCGCAAGGCGGACCATAACAAAAGAGGCGGCCAAGCCGCCTCTTTTCAGAACACGTCGTTCCGCGGTTATTTGTAAATCTTGTCGGCATCCTTCAGCACGTCCTCGGGCACCTTCACGCCCATCTTCGCAGCGGCCTTCTGGTTGAGGTGCAGAACGAGTTCCTGCTGGGTCTCGACGCACGTGGTGCCGGGGTCGGCCTTGTCCACCAGCAGGCGCTTGGCCATGAGGCCCGTCTGATAGCCGTGCTGGTAGTAGTCGAAGGCCAGGGCTGCGACGGTGCCGCGCTGCACGGAATCGACGTCGGCAGAGAAGACGGGCAGCTTTTCCTGCTCACAGACCTTGATCACGGATTCCAGGGCCGAGATGACGGTGTTGTCCGTGGGCAGGTAGATGGCGTCGACCTTGCCGACCAGGGACTTGGCTGCCTGGTAGACGTCGCTGGTCTTGGCCACGGAGGCTCCGACGACCTCGAAGCCGGCCTTGGCACCTTCGGTCTGGACCATAGCCACGGTGGTCTTGGAATTGGCCTCGCCAGCGTTGTAGATCACCCCGAGCTTCTTGAGGTTCGGGAAAAACCGCAGGATCATGGCCATGTGCTTGTCCACGGGCAGCATGTCCGACACGCCCGTGATGTTCTTGCCCGGCTTCTGGAGATCATCCACCAGCCCCGCGCCGACCGGGTCCGTGATGGCCGTGAAGAGCAGCGGCGCCACGGCCAGGACGGGCGATTTCTTGGTCGCCACGGCGCAGGCCTGGGCCGAGGGAGTGGCGACGGCCAGAACCAGGTCCGGCTTCTCGCCGGCGATCTGGGCCGCGATCTGGTTGGCCGTGGCCATGTTGGCCTGGGCGTTGTGCACCGAGTACGTCGCGTTGACGCCCTGGGCCTTCAGACTGTCCTGGAAGCCCTTGAGCACGGCGTCCAGGGATGGATGTTCGACGAACTGATTCACGGAAATGGAGTACGTGGCGGCATGGCCCTGACA
Source organism: Desulfomicrobium escambiense DSM 10707 (assembly GCF_000428825.1). Lineage (NCBI taxonomy): Bacteria > Pseudomonadati > Thermodesulfobacteriota > Desulfovibrionia > Desulfovibrionales > Desulfomicrobiaceae > Desulfomicrobium > Desulfomicrobium escambiense. The sequence goes on from NZ_AUAR01000015.1 coordinate 13,566, forward strand.
GACAAAGGCCAGGATGCACAGGACCGTCATGATGGCTTTCTTCATAATATTTCCTCGCTTGGATTCGTGGGGACTACCGGATGCGGAACATGTCCACGAGCCCTTTAAGCTGTTCGGAAAGCGCGCGCAACTCCTCGGCATGCTCCCGCACCGTGACGCCGTTGCGGGTCATGTCGGTGGCGGACGAACTCACTTCGGCGATCTGGCTGGTTATCTCGCCGGCCACGCCCGACGTCTGGCTCACGTTGTGGTTGACCTCGTCGAGGCCCTGGGAGGCCTGCCCGATGTTCTGGGCGATGTCGCGGGTCGTGACGGACTGCTCCTCCACGGCCGCGGCGATGGTCGTGACGATGGCGTCGATGTCGGTGATGACCTTGGTGATCTCGTTGATGCGCGTCACGGTCTGGTCGGTGGCGCCCTGGATGCCGCTGATCTTGCCCCGGATCTCGTCCGTGGCCGAAGCGGTCTGGTTGGCCAGTTCCTTGATCTCGTTGGCCACGACGGCAAACCCGCGTCCGGCTTCGCCCGCCCTGGCGGCCTCAATGGTCGCGTTCAGGGCCAGGAGGTTGGTCTGGGACGAGATGGCCGTGATGGTCTGGGTCACGGAGTGGATCTCGCGGGCCATGGCGCCCAGGTGGTCGACGTCGGCCGACGTCGCTTCGGCCGTGCTCACGGCCACCGCGGTGATCTCCTTGGCCCTGGCGGTGCTGCGCGAAATCTCGTCGATGGTCGCGCTCATTTCTTCGGAAGCGGCGGCCACGGTCGAGATGTTGACCGACGCCTGTTCGGTGGCCGCGGCCACGGAGCGCATGTTCGTGCTCATCTCCTCGGACGCGGCGGCCACGGCGTCGGAACGGGTCTGGTTGTCCGCGGCCACGTCGGCCACCGTCTCGGAAACCGATTTGAGCTGACCCGAAGCCACGGCCAGGGTGCCCACGCCGGAGATGATCTCCTGCATCATGGACCGCATATGATCCGTCATGGAGTTGACGCTCTGGGCCAACTGGCCGATCTGGTCCCGGCTTCTGGTATCCACGTGCACGGTCAGATCCCCATTGCTGATCTTTTCCGTGGCCTCGGCCACGTCACGGATGGGCACCAGGACGGCCCGCCGGAGGAAAAAGGACAGGCTGCCGAGGAGCACGACCAGGCCCGCGGCCATGATGCCGCCGACCTTGGACTGGTTGCTCAGCATCGCGTTCATCTGGGGCGAAATGTCCTGGGTCATGACCATGACCCCGAGCACCGGCTGGTTCGACCCGTGACAATGATGGCAGGACTCTTCGTTGGGGATGGACTTGATTTCAAGGAAGGCGGGTTTGCCGTCGATCTCGGTGATGGACTGGCTCATGCAGTCCTTGCGCAGGCAGTCTTCGAGCATGGTGGTCAGTTCCGCGCTCTTGACGAAGTCCGTGACCTCCTTGCGCAGGAACTGGTCCGAGGTGGAGTAGGTTACGTTGCCCTTGAAATTGGTCAGGTGGATTTCGATGTCTTCATAGCGCTGCCCCACTTCCGCAAACTTGCCTGTGGTGCCGGCGTTGTCGCCGATGGCCATGGGTTCACGGATGGCCATGGAGAGCATCTCCGAAATGCGGGCGGCGTTGACCTCGACCTCATGCAGGGTGCTGGCCCGCTGCATGAAAAAGGTTGCCGTGAACAGCGAGCCAAAAGTCAGGATGAGCACCGCAAAGGTGATGCCGAGGATCTTGGCGCCCAGGGATCTGCTGAATATGTTCATGGCGGCCTCCTAGTGGGCCCCGCCGTACAGCAGGGGCTTGAAGTTGAAGGCCTTGACGCGGCTCTCGTTGTGGCAACCCTGGCAGTCTTCCATGGTCAGCTTGCCCTTGATGAGCTCCGTATCGCCTCCGCTCTCGACATGGTCCCGGCCGGGGCCGTGGCACACTTCGCACCCTGCGTCCGCAACATGCGGCGTCTTCTCGTAGCTGACGAACCCGCCGGGCTTGCCGTAGCCAGTAGTATGGCAGCCGTAACACTGGGCCAACTCCGTTTCCGTCAAATCCGACGCCATGATCTTGATGGACTTGTCCGAATGGGCTTTTTTGGCGTATTTCGTGAAGTTGTCGTACTGTTCCTCGTGACAATCCTTGCAGGCCGCCGTGCCTACATACGAATTCTCCGCCAAGGCCGGCACAGGACACAACATGCACGCCAAGAAGACGACATGGCACACCTTGCGAACGATCTGAGCCTTCATCCCACCTCCTCGCATCAAACCGGCACGGTCAGTCCGTTTCCGATAAATTTTAATGCGTGTACGTACATTACTGTATGACGTCAATAACAGTCTAGGATCGCGGCAGAAATATTCGTGCACCGAAAATCCGGGCGCGCAAGGATGACGTGTGTCTGGCGCTGTCCCACCCGCCCCTGTCATACACCACGCGTCGGCGTTGCCCGCACCGTCATGGCGACGCATCGCCGCTACCATCCCGACTTCGCAAGCAGGCGTACGGCCGCATATCCCCGCCCCTACCCTGCCGGACTTGCCGCCCGTTGAAAAATTCAGCTTCATGTTACGATCCTCCCTTATGGTTCCTGCTCGATGACTTCTTGTTTATTGGAAAGGAGGAGGTGGATGATACTCGAAACAAAACGTATTTTCAGTTACAAATGGCTAATTGATTACACGCTGATCAGAACACATAACTACTTATAAATGAGTATGCGACGAACGATGGCAGCCGAACCACGGGTACGAAAAAGCCCCCGTCGACGATGCGGCGGGGGCTTTCGGTACGACGCGCGAGGCAGTAGGCGCGTTCGTGTGCTGTCCGTCAAAAAACGACGGCGCTAGACTTTCTCCGACAGCCAGGACGCGAGTTCGGAAATCTGCGCGCCGACAGAATCGGGTCCGGTGCCTCCGGGAACGTGCCGGCGGGCGACGGCATTATCGTAGTCGAGCACGGTGAAGACGTCCTCGCCGATGTCGGCCGAGAAACGCCGCAGATCCTCGATGTTCATGTCCTCAAGACCGATCCCGCGTTCCTCGGCGAAGGCCACGGCCGCGCCGGTGATGTGGTGGGCCTGGCGGAAGGGCACGCCCTTGGCCGCCAGGTAGTCGGCCAGTTCCGTGGCGTTAAGGAAGCCGGCCTTGAGAGCCCGGCGCATGCGCTCTGCGTTGAAGCCCAGTTCCGAAAGCATGCCGGCCATGATGGCCAGGGACGGCGACACCGTGTCGTGGGTGTCGAGGAAGGGTTCCTTGTCCTCCTGCATGTCGCGGTTGTAGGCCAGAGGCAGGCCCTTCATGAGGGTCAGCAGGCCCACGAGGTCGCCGTAGACGCGGCCCGTCTTGCCGCGCATGAGTTCGGCCACGTCGGGGTTCTTCTTCTGGGGCATGATGGACGAGCCCGTGGAGTAGGCGTCGGGCAGGCGCACGAAGCCGAACTGCGGGTTGGCCCAGATGATGATCTCCTCGCACAGCCGCGAGAGGTGCATCATGACGAGGCTCCCGCAGAAGACGGCCTCCAGCACGAAGTCGCGGTCCGAGACGGCGTCCATGCTGTTGGCGAAGGTGCCCCCAAGCCCCAGGGTCTCGGCCACCTGCGCCGGGTCGAGGGGATGCGTGGTGCCGGCCAGGGCCGCGGCCCCAAGAGGGGAGACTCGCACGCGCTTCAGTGCGTCGCGGACGCGGTCGTGGTCGCGGCGGAACATCTGGGCATAGGCCAGCAGGTGCTGGGCCAGGCTGACGGGCTGGGCCGGCTGGAAATGGGTGCAGCCGGGCAGCAGAACGCCCTGGTGCTCTTTGGCCCGCTGGACGAGGGTGTCGACCAGCGCCTTCAGGTTATCGGCCCATTCGTCCAGGCAGGCGGCCACGAAAAGCCGGAAATCGAGCGCAACCTGGTCGTTGCGTGAGCGCCCGGTGTGCAGTTTCTGACCCGGCGTGCCGACGAGCTCCGTCAGGCGGTGCTCGATGTTCATGTGCACGTCTTCGAGGTCCTGCCGCCAGACGAAGGTCCCGGCCTTTATCTCGGCCCGGATCTGCTCAAGGCCCTGATGGATGGCCTCGCAGTCGGACGGGGTGATGATGCCCTGCTCCGCCAGCATGGAAGCGTGGGCCTTGGAGCCGTCGATGTCCTGGGCGCACAGCCGCGAATCGAAGCCCACGGAGCACGTGTAGCGCTCGACCAGGGGGGCGGTGTCCCCGCTGAACCGGCCGCCCCACAATTTCTTTTCCTTGGATGCCGTGCTCATGGCCTAGCCCTTGATCTTGTTCAGGAACGGCTGGCGGGCCTGCAGGCGCAGGCCGTGCAGCTTGATGAAGCCGGCCGCGTCGGCCTGGTTGTAGACCTCGTCCTTCTCGAAGGTGGCCAGCTCCGGGTTGTAGAGTGAGTACGGGGACTTGCGGCCAAGAGGGTACACGCCGCCCTTGTAGAGCTTGAGGCGCACCGTGCCGGTGACCGTTTCCTGGGCCTTGTCCATGAAGGCCTGCAGGGCCTCGCGCTCGGGCGCGAACCAGTAGCCGTTGTAAACCATTTCGGCGTAGCGCGGGATGAGGGTGTCGCGCAGGTGCAGCAGCTCGCGGTCCATGCACACGCCCTCCAGGTCGCGGTGGGCACGCTGCAGGATGGCCCCGCCCGGGGTCTCGTACACGCCGCGGGACTTCATGCCCACGAAGCGGTTCTCGACCATATCCAGGCGGCCGATGCCGTGGCGTCCGCCCAGCTCGTTCAGGGCGGCGAGCATCTTGGCCGGGGACAGGGTCTGGCCGTTCAGGGCCACGGGGTTGCCCTTCTCGAAATCAAGCGTGATGACCTCGGCCTTGTCGGGCGCCTGCTCGGGGTCGACGCTCATGAGGTAGGTGCCCGGGCCGGGTTCGGACCACGGGTCTTCCAGTTCACCACCCTCGAAACTCAGGTGCAGGAGGTTGCGGTCGCAGGAATACGGCTTCTCCTTGGTCACGGGCACCGGGATGCCGTTTTCCTTGCAGAATTCCAGAAGCTGCGTGCGGGAATTGAGATCCCACTCGCGCCAGGGGGCGATGGTCTTCAGGTGGGGGGCCAGGGCCAGGGTGGACAGCTCGAAGCGGACCTGGTCGTTGCCCTTGCCCGTGGCACCGTGGGCCACGGCCTGGGCCCCTTCGGCCAGGGCGATCTCGACCATCTTCTTGGCGATGAGGGGCCGCGCGATGGACGTGCCGAGGAGATAGCCGCCCTCGTAGACGGCGTTGGCCCGGAACATGGGGAAGACGTAGTCGGCGACGAACTCCTCCTGCAGGTCCACCACGTAGGCTTTGGTGGCGCCGGTATTGAGGGCCTTGTCCTCCAGGCCGTCGAGTTCCTCGCCCTGACCCAGGTCGGCGGTCATGGTGACGACCTCGCACTCATAGGTCTTCTTGATCCACTTGAGGATGGCGGAGGTGTCGAGACCGCCGGAATAGGCCAGCACGACTTTTTCGATCTTGCGCATGAAAACTTCTCCTTTATGTAGAGCGGACTGGCCGCCTCAGCTGTAAATCCATTCCAGGATGGCCTTCTGCATGTGCAGACGGTTCTCGGCCTGGTCGAAAACGATGGACCTGGGCCCCTCGAAGACCTCCTCGCTGACCTCCTCGCCGCGATGGGCGGGCAGGCAGTGCAGCACCTTGGCCGACGGGTCGGCCAGGGACAGGAGCTCCTCGTTGACCTGATACCCGGCAAAGGCCTTCTCGCGGCGCTTCTGCTCGGCTTCCTGGCCCATGGACGCCCAGACGTCGGTGTTGACGAAATGGGACCCGGCGATGGCAGCCTTGGGGTCGTCGGTGATGTAGACCTTGGCGCCCATCTTGAGGGCTCGTTCCAGAATCTCGGTCCTGGGCATGTAGCCCTCGGGGCAGGCCAGGTTCAGCTGGAAGCCGAAGTAGATGCTGGCGTTGATCCAGGAGTGGGCCATGTTGTTGCCGTCGCCGATCCAGGACACGACGAGGTCTTTGAAATTCGTGGTCCGCTCGAAGATGGTCAGCATGTCGCTCATGACCTGACAGGGGTGGTAGAGGTCCGTCAAAGCGTTGACCACCGGAATGGAGCCCCAGCGGGCCAATTCCTCGACATTTTTCTGGGCGAAGGTGCGCACGACCATGCCCTGCACGTAGCGGGACAGGACCCGGGCCGTGTCGGCCAAGGGTTCGCTACGGCCCAGCTGGGAGTCGGCCGGCGTCATGAAGATGGTGCTGCCGCCCAGGTGGCGGATGCCGACGTCGAAAGAAACGCGCGTGCGCGTGGAGGCCTTCTCGAAGATCATGGCCAGGGTTTTGCCGGCCAGCAGCGTGGACCGGTAGTCCGTGTCCTTCATCTCCTTGGCCCGCCGGACAAGGTCCATGGCCTCCGTGGCCTTGAGATCCAGTATGGATAGAAAGTGCTTCATGGTGTCACCCGATCATCCGGAGATACGGTTTGAATGTTGCGTGCGTGAACGCAAAAAAATTTTTTCCTACAAAGCTTGTTCATGGTTTGTAAAGGGAATTGCAACACCACGAAATAAAAATGAAAAAGCCGACGAAAACACGTCGGCTCGCGAGTGGTCGGAAGCTGTGCCGGCGCTATGGGCGCAGGTGGTGGACGAAGCCGTCGGCCATGCTCAGGGACAGGGCGCGCATGACGGCGTAGGTGGGGTTCTCGGGCAGGCGCACCTGGCTGCGAACCACGACGTAGTCCTTGGCAGGCCCGGCCTCCATGGCCGCGGCCTGGGCCGCGGACCAGATCAGGGTCCCGTCGGGTACCCAGTACACCTCGGCCGTGACGCCGACGGATGTCCGGCCCGTACCGCCGCCCTCGTAGAACTGGGAGACGTTGCCCGTGACCAGAATGTTGGCGCCCTTGGCCCTGGCCGCGGACATGGCCGCGTCCAGCCCGGCCCAGGGCTTCGAGGAATCGTACTCCATGGCCCCGAAGACACGGCGCTCAAGCCACGCGCGCCGGAAGACGTCGGCCATCTCCCGGCCCACGTCCTTGCGCACGGCGATGTCCTGGCGCAGGGCGAAGGGAACGATCAGGGCCCGGTAACCCGTGTCGGGCATGGACGCGGGCGTCACCGCCTCGACCAGTTCACCCATCAGAATCTCGGCGTCATCCTGATAGTCGATCCCATAAAGGTTCACATCGTAACGATCCATGGACGCGCACCCCGCCACGAGCAGGACGCAGGCGCAGAGAAGGAAAAATTTCATGACAGCATCTCCTTGGCAGGCGATTTCAAGCAAGATAGGTACCAATGGCCCGATACAACACGCAAGGAGCTTCGACGTGACCCCGACCATGCGCTACCGGCTCGCCCATCAGGACAGTCTCCTGGGGGTGGCCTACTTCACCCCCGAACCCGCCGAACCCCTGCCCCTTGAGCAATGTCTGGACCACGTCCGCAGGCTGCCCGGCGACGAGTTCATGCGCGCCCACGTCCGGCCGCTGCTGGCCGCCATGGCCCCGGCGAAACTGCGCGCCCTCTTCGAGGCCGCCGACGAGACGGTCCGCGCCCTGGTCCTCGAGACCGTGCTCCTGACCCCGGGGCTGGGGGACCTGTGGCCGGAAATGCGCCCCGCACTCGACGGACTCAAAGGCCGCACGCCCCAGCTCTTCCTGGCCAGCGCCGCCCTGCCCGACCATGACCTGCATGCGGGGACGAGCCGGCTTCTGGCCGCGAACATCTTCGAACACGCACCCCTGCCCGCCGAGCCGGCCGACGACGCATTAGACGCCGCGCCCGATACCCCGGTGGCGGACCCGACCCGCATCCGGGCATCCCTGGATCTGCCCGCCCCCTGCCCCAGGCGGCCCGCCGAGGCCACCCGCGCCCTGGCCGAGGAACGGCTCTACGGCCTGGGCGTCCTGGACGGGCCCGAGATGCGCCATCACGCCTCCCTGGCCCCATGGGGCCTGCTGCGCCGCTGGCGGCTGGACCGCGCCACGCGCTGCGGCGCCTTCGACCACCGCCTGCAGGGGCTCATGACCAGCTACGGACGCGGCCTGACCATGGACGACGCCCGCGTCTCCCTGGCCATGGAGATCGTCGAGCGCTACAGTTCCTTCGCCGACATCCGCGACATGCGCGTCTCGGGCAGCCAGGACGACGGAGAGATCCGGGTCGCGCCCTTCGGTGCCCTGGGCGGCGAGGCCCTGGACCCGAACGCCATGCGCCTGGAAGTCCCGTACGCGGACCAGCCCCTGCACTGGATCGCGGGCCGGGGCCGCCGCGGCGAGACCAGGCTCGTCCCGCTGCAGGCCGTGTACCTCTTCACCAACCTCGACGAAGTCCGCCTCTTCAGCGGACTGGGCTCCACGGGCCTGGCCTCGGGCAACACGCCCGAGGAGGCCAAGGTCAGCGGACTGCTGGAAGTCATCGAGCGCGACGCCGAGGCCGTCAGGGTCTTCGACCCGGCGCGCTGTTTCCGCGTGGAGAGCCGCGACGACGCAGTGCGGGAGCTTCTGGAACGATACCGGGAGCAGGGCGTCGACCCCGTCTTCCAGGATCTGACCACGGAACTGGGCGTGCCTTGCTACAAGTGCTTCGTGCATCTGGCCGAAGGCGGACTGGTCAAGGCTACTGGCGCGTCCCTTTCGGGCCGCCGCGCAGCCCTCTCGGCCCTGACCGAGACGCCCTTCCCCTTTCCCGGAGGCCCGGCTTCGGCCGAGGGCCCGCGCGACCTCCCGGTGCGCCTGCTCGAAGACCTGCCGGACCACTCGACGGGCTCGGCCGCAGGCGACCTGGCCCTGCTCGAGGCCATCCTGGAGGACAAGGGATACGAACCCGTCTACGTCAACCTGACGAAAAGGGAACTGCGGCTGCCCGTGTACCGGGCCATCGTGCCTGGTCTTGAGATCGTCTCGGACTTCGACCGCTTCACGCGCGTGGGCCCCCGCCTGTGGCGGGACGTGCTCAGATCGAGGGGAAGATGCGGGTGACGGACGCTTCCGGGTCGGAGCGGACCGCGGTCACGGCCAGGTCCGTCAGATCGTCCATCTCCGGGCCGTGGTCGTGGCCCATGAGGTGCAGCAGGCCGTGGGCCAGCAGGCGGACGGTGTATTCGTGGGGGTCCTGGTTGTAGAGGCGCGTCTCGCGGGCCAGGGTGTCCACGGACAGGACGAGGTCCCCGAGCCAGTCGCCCTCGCCGCCGGGGAAGCTCAGGATGTTGGTGGGCCCCAGGCAGCCCATGAAGGAACCGTTCAGTTCGGCCATCTCCCGGTCGTCCACCAGGCGCAGGGAGAGTTCCCACCCGTCCAGGCCGAAGCACCCGGCCAGGCCCTCGAAAATCTCCATGAGCTCCGGCCCCGAAAGGGGAAAGCGCGGGTCCGCGGGGACGCATTGCTCCAGATGCAGCATCAGCCCCTGCCCTCCCGGGCCAGCGCGGCCTGACGGTGCCGGTCGTAGGCGCGCACGATGCGCCCGACCAGGGGATGGCGAATGACGTCGTCCTCGGCGAAGTGGATCATGGCCACGCCCTGGACGCCCTCGAGGACCTCCACGGCCTGCACCAGGCCCGAGCCCACGTGTGCGGGCAGGTCGATCTGGGTTACGTCGCCCGTGACCACGGCCCGCGAGCCGTAGCCCAGCCGCGTGAGGAACATCTTCATCTGCTCGGGGGAGGTGTTCTGGGCCTCGTCGAGGATGACGAAGGCGTTGTTCAACGTCCGGCCGCGCATGAAGGCCAGGGGCGCGATCTCGATGGCCCCGGCCGCGATCATCTCCTGCACCCGGGCGTAGTCGAGCATGTCGTTCAGGGCGTCGTAAAGGGGCCGCAGGTAGGGGTTGACCTTCTCGACCAGGTCGCCGGGCAGGAAACCGAGCTTCTCGCCGGCCTCCACGGCCGGGCGCGTCAGGACCAGGCGCTTGACCTTCTTCTGCAGGAAGAGGGACACGCCCACGGCCACGGCCAGGTAGGTCTTGCCCGTGCCGGCCGGGCCGATGCCCAGTGTCAGGTCCAGCTCGCGCATGGCGTGCAGGTACTCGCGCTGGGTCACGGTCTTGGGGCAGACGGTCTTGCGCGGGGAGACCGTGAACAGGGCCTCCTGATAGTATTTCTTGAGCGGCGTGGACGGGTCGCGCAGCATGATGCGCAGGCTCTGCTCGATGTCGCGGTCGAAGAGCTGGTGCCCGCCGCGGACCAAGTCATAGATCTGGGCGAAGTAGCGGCAAACCAGATGCACCATGTCATGGTCGTCGCCGAAAACAGAAAGCTCGCTGCCGCGGCTCTCCACGGTCACGCCCGTGATCCCGGCCACGGTCTCGAGATGGGCGTTGCCGGGCCCGAAGACCTCGCGGGCGAAGTCCGGATTCTCGAAGGTTATGTCCTGTCTCTCCATGCGTCCTCATGCTGCGCCGAAAAGGCCGCCCCGGCGGGGCGACGGCCGCGCATTTGCAAAACCGTGCGGAGTTCCGTAGAGGAATTCTTCCGCACCTACATACCGAAAAGTGAAGCATCACAGGCCGCGAGGCCTCATATCATATGAAAGACGACAAACGAACCACTGACAACCTGCCGGCCGTCAGGCCGGAAACGCAGCTTGCTTTCCAGGAAGCAAGAAGCATGGTGAGGAAAGCATTCGTGACGGCCATCAAGACCAATCTCGCATTTCTTGCCTGCTCCGGCCTCTACGCCTACCGCTCCGGGCAGCGCTTCTGGGAACAGAAGGGCAGCTCGTGGTGGGCCAGGACCCGCGCCTTCTCAAAGACCGCATACCTGGCCCTGCAGGAGGACGCCTTCGGCTCGGACATCCGAATCGAAACCCTCGACTTGGACAAGGTGCTGGAGGGCAGTCGCCCGACCCTGTCCATCCCGGCCACGCCCGAAGCCGTGGACGACCTGATTCGCCCGAAAAAGCCCTAGCCGCCGATGGCCGTCATGGCCCGGTCGCAGACCTGGTTGGTCTGGCGGTCCTGCAGCAGCCGGTAGCCCATGGGCTTCTCCTGATTGGCCCTGGCGAAGAGTTCGAGCAATTCCTGGGTGGAGTGCTGCGGGTCTCGCAGGATGGAGCGCACGTCGTACTCCTTATCGGAAAAGAGGCACGTCCGCAGCTTGCCGTCCGAGGTGACCCGGAAGCGGTTGCAGCTCTCGCAGAAATGGTTGCTGACAGCCGAAATGACGCCGATGCGCCCGGACCCGCCGGCAATGCGGTACATCTTGGCCGGGCCGCTGTTGCGCGAGGCCTCGCGCACCTCGTCCAGGGGCACGAGCTCTTCCACCGCCGCGACGATGTCCTTGGCCGGCCAGTAGTTGTCGCGGCTCCAGCGCGACTGGTAGCCGATGGGCATGAACTCGATGAAACGCACGTCCACGCCGAGATCACGCGCAAAATCCACGAATTCCGGCAACTCGTCGTCGTTGATGCCCTTCAGGGCCACGACGTTGATCTTGACCCGCATCCCGGCCGCAAGACAGGCGTCGATACCCGCCCGGACCAGTCCATACGCGTCGACGCCGGTGATTTCCTCGAACTTCGCGCGCTGCAGGGTGTCCAGAGAGATGTTCAGACAGGCCACCCCGGCCTCCCGCAGCTCCTGCACACGCCCGGCCAGCATGGTGCCGTTGGTGGTGATGCGCAGGTCAAGGGACGGGTACTTGGCGTGCAGGCGGGCCAGAAAGGGGATGAAGCCCTTGCGGGCGAACGGCTCGCCGCCCGTGAGACGAACCTTCTCGACGCCGGCGATCTTGGCCACGTCCACCAGCTCGAACATCTCCTCGAAGGTCAGAATCTGCTCATGGGGCAGGAATACCCATTCGCTCTGGGGCCTGCAGTACAGGCAGCGCAGGTTGCAACGGTCGGTTATGCTCAGCCGCAGGTAGCTCACCTTGCGGCCGTGGGAATCGATAAGCATGGACACCTCGCAAAGGTAGTGTGGCCGCAAGACCTAAGTCTTCCCGCGGCGCATGTAAAGTCAGCTCCCCATATCGAGGCGCAGCCGTTCTTCGAGGGCGGGATCGATGACCGGCCGAACCATTCGCAGAACCTTGTCGACGCCGACCATGCCCAGGTTCGCCCCCTTGATGGTCCGCACGTCCCTGACCAGGCACAGCAGCACATCGCCGCGGTCGGCCATCTTCAGGTGACTTGCCAGGGCGGCCAGGGCGGCGGCCTCCTGGATGGTCCGCTCGGGGACCTCCTGGGCCGGGAAATCTCGCCTGACCACGACATGGGCGCCGGGTCCGTCCTGGGCGTGCAGCCAGTAGTCGAAGGGGCTGGCCGCCTTGGTCAAAAGCTGGTGATTGGCTTGGGCGCTGCGGCCGCGCAGGATGAGGAAGCCGTCGGAGGAGCGGTAGGTCCCGACCTTGATGCCCCTGTATTTGGCGGGCAAAGGGCTCGGCGCGGCCGGCGTCAAGGACGTGTCGGACGGCGTGGCCGGCGCGACGCGGCCCGCCCGCGCATCGTCAAGTTCCCGGCGCAGGGCCTGGATCCTGGCGGCGACGATGCCCATGCCCCGCTCGCCCTTGGCCGCGCGGGCAAAAAATCTGGTCATGTTCTCACGCACGGTCACTCCGGGATCCAGGCGGAGTTCCACCTCCCCACCATTCCCGTCGCAGAGCCGGACCACTGCCAGACGGGCGTCCTTGTCCAGGCCGTGTAGGTGGGCCTGCAACGCGAGCCCCTTTTCGCGCATGGCGACCATCTCCCCGAGGCGGGAGCGGTCCGCCTCCACCCGCGCCAGGGCGCGCTCGATGCGCCGGATGTTGCGGGACCTCGCGTCGTCCTCCCCGCCGTGCGCCCTGGCCATGTCGGCCAGGGTCCGGCCGTGGGCCTGCTGCGCAGCCTCCAGGACGCTTGCGCAGGCGCCGCCGCCTTCAAGGGGCCAAAGGCTGACCTGGCTGCGGCCGCGGTGGTCCAGCCCGAAATAGAATGTCCCGACGGCGCCGCTCTCGATATCCCGCAACAGGCTCCGCGCCTGCTCCTCGGGGATGGAACGCAGCCGGTTGCGCAGGGGCGGCGTGAGATGCGGCAGTTCGCGCCACAGCCCGTCCTCGCCGATGATCCGCTCAAGCTCCGGCCAGACGGGTGCGACGCCGAACTCCGGCGGCAGGGAATCAACCAGGGCGGGCGCCGCCGCGAGATCGAGGACGAGCCAGCGCCCCTCGCCGGCGGAAAGCTCCAGGGCCAGACGCCGCCGGGGCCAGTCAGAGACGATCCCGTGCACGCGCCGGTCCCGCAGGCGCTTGCGCAGCCACATGGCTCGGCCCGAAGGGGACGGGGGATTTTCCGGTTTGTGCGGGGAAATGAAGAGAAAGGGGGTGGGCTTGCCGGTGCACAGCACGAGATGCCCCGCCCGGCCCATGCTGAAGGTCCAGGTGTCGGGCAAGGGGGCGAAAACCTTCTCGATGCGCAGGCCCCGAATGCGCGCGGCCAGTTCCTCGGCCACGAAGCGAAAAACGCTGGCGTCCATGCGTGTCCTTCAAACAACAAAAAAAAGCGCGTGCCGGAACGGTACGCGCCTTGATGAACATGAAGACCCGGGGCGACCCTAGTCGCCGCGCAGACGCTCTTCCTCTTCCCGGCGACTCTTGCACTCGATGCACAGCGTGGTCATGGGGCGGGCCTTGAGGCGCGGAATCCCGATGTCCTCGCCGCAGTCCTCGCAGACGCCGAAGGAGCCGTCGTCGATGCGGTCCAGGGCCTCGTTGATCTTCTTGATCAGCTTGCGGTCCCGGTCGCGCAGGCGCAGGGTGAAGGTGCGGTCGGACTCGGCCGAGGCCCTGTCGGCGGGATCGGAGTAATACTCCACGTTGTCCGACATTTCCTCGATGGTCGCCTCGCCCTGACGCTGGATGTCGTCAATCATCTTGGTCAAATATTCTCTGAAGAACTCAAGGTCCTTGGCTTCCATGATATGTCCTCCTGCAGGCCAGTTGCCTAGGGAGAGAGTTACTATTCACTGCACACCAAAAAGTAAACCCCCTGCGGACTCCGACGGACAATTTCAATAATAATAAGCTTTCTCGCTGCGGGTGAAAAGAAAAAATCAGATTTTGGTTGACAGCCGACACCGCCCTTTATAAACACGGCTTCTCGTTGAGCGGGAGTAACTCAGTGGTAGAGTGCAACCTTGCCAAGGTTGAAGTCGCGGGTTCAAATCCCGTTTCCCGCTCCACAGAAATGGCGGCATAGCCAAGTGGTAAGGCAGAGGTCTGCAAAACCTCCATTCTCCAGTTCAAATCTGGATGCCGCCTCCACAAGCCGCGGGAGTAACTCAGTGGTAGAGTGCAACCTTGCCAAGGTTGAAGTCGCGGGTTCAAATCCCGTTTCCCGCTCCAGAAGACAAAGGCCGGTTCGACCGGCCTTTTCTTTTTTCGACGGACCGAAAATAATGCTTGCCTCCCGGCCGGCATCCTATTAGGAGACCACTCTTCGAACGCGGGAGTAACTCAGTGGTAGAGTGCAACCTTGCCAAGGTTGAAGTCGCGGGTTCAAATCCCGTTTCCCGCTCCATGCGACGATAAAGGCCGGTTTCCCGGCCTTTTTTCTTTTCCCGCCCAGAATGCCGCGGCTACTTGCGGCCCCCGAAGATGGAGCCGAGCACACCGCGCAGGATCTGCCGCCCAAGCTGCGTCCCTATGGTCCGCGCCGCGCTCTTGACCATGGCCTCCCCCAGTCCCTGGCGGCGGGAAGTTCCCGTCAGCCAGTCGAAGGTCCCGCCCCGGGCCGCTTCCTCCTTCTCGCGCGCCGCCGATTCGGCCAGGTCGCGGGCCTGATCCTCCTTGGTCCTGGCCCTGGCCTGCAGAAGTTCGAAGGCCGACTCGCGGTCGACCATGGCGTCGTAGCGGCCCTTGAGGGGCGAACGGCCGAGAATCTGGGCGCGCTCGGGCTCCGTCAGAGGACCGATCCGGGACTGCGGCGGCCGCACCAGCACCCGCTCGACCACGCCGGGGCGCCCCTTGTCGTCGAGGACGGACACGAGTGCTTCTCCGGTCCCCAGTTCCGTGATGGCCGCGGCCGTGTCGAAGGCCGGGTTGGCCCGGAAGCTCTCGGCCACGCTGCGCACGGTCTTCTGCTCCCTGGGGGTGTAGGCCCGCAGGGCGTGCTGGATCTTGAGCCCGAGCTGCCCCAGGACCTCGTCCGGGATGTCGGCCGGCGACTGGGTGACGAAGTAGACGCCCACGCCCTTGGAGCGGATCAGGCGCACGACCTGCTCGATCTTGTCGATCAGGGCCTTGGGCGCGTTGTCGAAAAGCAGGTGCGCTTCGTCGAAGAAGAAGACGAGGCTCGGGCGCTCGGGGTTGCCGACCTCGGGCAGCTGCTCGAAGAGCTCCGACAGCAGCCACAGCAGAAACGTCGCGTAAATCTTGGGCGAGCGGGCCATGAGGCCGGCCGCGTCCAGGATCGAGATCACCCCGCGTCCGGAAAAATCCGTGTGCATGAGATCCGCCAGGGCCAGGGCCGGCTCGCCGAAGAAGACGTCCCCGCCCTGCTCCTCCAGCACCAGGAGCTGCCGCTGAATGGCCCCGACGCTGGCCGGGCTGATGTTGCCGAAGGTCCCGCGAAGTTCGGCTGCGTTCTCGGCCATGAAGGACAGCATGGCCCGCAGGTCTTTGAGGTCCAGAAGCAGCAGACCCTGCTCGTCGGCGATGCGGAAGCAGGCGTACATGATGCCCGTCTGGGTTTCGTTGAGCTCCATGAGCGTCGAGAGCAGCAGGGGCCCCATCTCCGAGACGCTGGTCCTGAGCGGATGCCCCGAAACGCCGAATACGTCCCAGAAGACCGTCGGGTTGCCCTCGAAGGCGAACCCCTCGGCAGGCATGCGGGCCAAACGTTCCTCGACCTTCGGATGGGGATTGCCGGGCGCGGCGATGCCGGACAGGTCGCCCTTGATGTCCGCGGCGAAAACCGGGACGCCCATGCGCGAGAAGCTCTCGGCCAGGACTTGCAGGGTGATGGTCTTGCCGGTGCCCGTAGCCCCGGTCACCAGCCCGTGCCGGTTGCCCATGGCGGCCAGCTGGTACACTCCGGCCCCGTCCGCTCCGCCGAGAAGAAAGCGTTGTCCGTCGATCATGTGGCGCTCCTTGTGGATCGGATTGAGACTAATTTTTGTTTTTTAGCACACCGAGGCCCGAATACAAAGCCCATTGACTTGTGCGCGAAGCCCCGCCACAACGGCGTTCTGCGGATTCCCCGACCGGCTCCACGGCGGCCCGGAACCGCGCCAACCCAAACCGTTTCAATTCGGACCATTATGATCAAAATAAACCCTTGCCCCAAGGGCTACGTCACGGACCTGGACAAGACCTGCACACCCGAGGAGACCGTCGCCAGGGCCCGCGAAGCCCTGTCCCGCTCCGGCAAACGCATCCTGGCCCAGACCCGGCGCATCGACACCGGCCGGCTGGGCATCCCCGTCTTCATGTCCATCTGCGGCGAGGACGCGCGCGAGATCATGCCCACCCGCAAGCAGATGGGCAAAGGCGCCTCCCCGGCCCAGGCCGAGGCCTCGGCACTGATGGAACTGGCCGAGCGCTTCAGCTACTTCTCCTTCTGGAACGACCCCGCGAACTTCCGGCCCATGACCTGGTCCCAGGCCCGCAACCGGTTCGGCGACAACCTGCTGCCCATATCCTTCCTGATCCAGTCCGTGGCCGACAAGGCAGGCGAAGAGGACGCGGCCCGCATCCTGGACCTCCTGCCGTGGAGCTTCACGCAGGTCACGGACATCGGCACGGGAAGGGAGTACATGGCGCCCCTGGACTGGTTCAAGAAGCTCAACGAGTTCAACGGTTCCTCGGCCGGCAACACCCTGGAGGAATCCATGCTCCAGGGCGGCTGCGAGCTTGTCGAGCGCCACGTCTGCGCCGTGGTCGACCGCACGCGGCAGGAGACCCCGAACATCGACCCGGCCTCCTTCACGGACCCGGTGCTGGTCGAGCTCTACGACAAGTTCATCCGCAACGGACTCAAAGTCTGGCTCAAGGATTTCAGCCTCGGCCTGCCCGTGCCCACGGTGGCGGCCCTGGTTTTTGACCCGGCCACCTTCCCGCACAAAAGCGAGATCGTCTTCACCGCCGGCACGGCCTCGTCGCCCCAGAAGGCGGCCATCCGCGCCCTGACCGAGATCGCCCAGCTCGGCGGCGACTTCGAGAGCTGCAGCAACTACGAGGCCTCGGGCCTGCCCAAGTTCACCCACCCCGACCAGTTCGGCTGGCTGACGTCGGGCCCAACTGTCTCCATTGACTCCCACCCGGTAAACCAGGACGCGGACATCGCCACGGAGCTCATGAACTTTTGCGCGCGGCTCAGGGAGCAGGGCTTCACGTTCTTCTCCGTCGACACCACGCAGCCGGGCCTGGGCATCCCGGCCAACTACAACTTCATCCCGGGCTTCCTGTTCCGGGAGCGCACGCCCATGGCCTCCCTGGGCCTCTTCGTCGGCCGCATCCTGGCCGAGGACATGGCCCCGGACCAGGCCGAAGCCGGCCTGTCCGTGCTGGAAGAAGTCTATCCCGACGCCCACTACCTGCCCTTCTTCCGTGGCCTGGTCGCCCTGCGTCAGGGCGAGATCGACCGGGCTGCCAGCTGGTTCGCCGCGGCCGAGCCGCAGCAGCCCGAACGCGACGACCGCGGTCTGGCCGCCTTCTACCAGGCCTACGCCCTGTCCCAGCAGGGCCTGTGGGCCGAGACCATCCCGCACCTGGATCGGGCCGTGGACCACTGCCCCGAGGTCAAGGAGTACTTCAACCTGCGCGGGGTGGCCTATTTCAAGCAACAGCATTACGCAGGCGCCGCGGCCAATTTCGAGCTGGCCCTGAGCCTGGACAGCGGCTCGGCCATGGACCTTGCCAACCTCGGCCTGTGCCATAAATTCATGAACAATGCGGACAAGGCGCGGGAACTGCTGGGCGAAGCCCTGCGGCTCGACCCGGGCCTGGACTTCGCACGCAACCACCTGAACGAACTGGAAGCCCGATAAGGAGGCCTTCATGGACATCAGCAAGAAAATAGCGGAACTCAAGACCGAACCGGGATTCCGGGAGAACGTCGGCATGGTCCTGGTCCACAACGGTGTGGTCCGGGCCTGGTCCCGCAAGGACAAGGGCAAGGTCGGCCGTGTGAAGATCGAGGTCGATCAGGCCAAGGTCGAGACTATCCGCAAGGAGATCGAGGCCCGCCCGGGCATCTTCCGCGCGGTGGCCGAGGCCAGAAGCGGCGAGTACGTGCCGGGCGACGACCTGCTCTTCCTCATCGTGGCCGGCGACATCCGCGAAAACGTCAAGCCCGCCCTCGCGGACCTCCTGGACCGCGTCAAGTCCGAGGCCGTGACCAAACAGGAACTTTCGGAATAACCGGAGAAACGAAACATGAAGCGTCAGTCCCTTTCCACCCTGCTCTGCACGATCCTCCTTGGCGCATCCCTTGTCCTGTCCACGGCCGCCTTCGCCGCCACGGACCTGCCGACGCCCACCGGCGGAACCAATTTCGACTACGCCTGGCTCAAGGGCCGCGCCCGCCATCTGGCGGAACAGCCCTATGTGGACCATGCCGGCGAAATCCCGGAATCCCTCAAGAACCTGAGCTGGGACGCCTACATGCAGCTGGCCTTCGACTCGGAGCACGCTCTGTGGAAGAGCGACGCATCCCTGTTCCGGGCCGAGCTGTTCCACCTGGGCCTCTTCTTCAAGACGCCCATCACCATCTATGAACTGCAGGACGGGAAGGTCAAAGAGATCGACTACACCCCCGACCTCTTCACCTACGGAAAGTCCGGCGTCAAAGGAAAGGACCTGCCCAAGAACCTCGGCTTTGCCGGCTTTCGCCTGCGCTACCACACGGACTGGACCCGCGACCTGATCGCCTTCCTGGGCGCCAGCTACTTCCGCGCCGTGGGCGGCGAGATGCAGTACGGCATGTCCGCGCGCGGCTTGGCCGTCGACACGGCCCTGCCGCGTGACGAGGAGTTCCCGACCTTCACCCATTTCTGGCTGGAAAAACCCCGTCCGGGGAGCGACACGGCCACGGTCTACGCCCTGCTGGACTCGCCCAGCGTGACCGGCGCGTACCGTTTCGACATCCGCCCCGGCCAGATGCTGACCATGCGCGTCGATGCGGCCGTCTACCCCCGCAAGTCCATCGAGCGCCTCGGCATCGCCCCCCTGACCAGCATGTTCATGGTCGGCGAGAACGACCGCCGCATGAACCACGACTGGCGCCCCGAACTGCACGACTCCGACGGCCTGGCCATGCACAACGGCAACGGCGAGTGGATCTGGCGGCCCCTGAACAACCCGCCCTTCCTGCGCTTCAACGCCTACATGGACCACAACCCGCGCGGCTTCGGCCTGGTTCAGCGCGACCAGAACTTCGACCACTACCAGGATGACGGCGTGTTCTACGACAAGCGCCCGAGCGTCTGGATCGAGCCCATCGGCCAGTGGGGCACCGGCTCCGTGCAGCTGGTGGAGATCGCCAACCTCGACGAGACCTTCGACAACATCGTGGCCTTCTGGAACCCGGCCGAGCCCGTCCAGGCCGGCCAGGAACTGCTCTACAGCTACAACATGTACTGGGGCACCACGCCTCCGTCCCAGACGAAGCTGGGCAAGGTCGTGGACACCTTCACGGGCCTGGGCGGCGTGGTCGGCGTCATCCGCAAGTACTACAGCCAGCGCTTCGCCGTGGACTTCTCCGGAGGCGATCTGGCCATGATCGGCAAGGACACCAAGATCAAGCCGGTCCTGGAGACCTCGGCCGGCCGCATCGAGATCACCTCGGTCCGTCCCCAGCACGCCATAAACGGCTTCCGCTGCATGTTCGACGTCGTGCCCCCGGACGACACCCAGACCCCCATCAACCTGCGCCTCTACCTGGAGGCCGACGGCCGTTCCCTGACCGAAACCTGGATCTATCAGTGGACGCCGCCCGCCGCAGGCGACCGCCATCTCTACAACCCGGGCCACCTGGAAAAACAGCCGGGCGCCAACTAGTCGCAAAAAGGGCAGGTCCTCGGGCCTGCCCTTTCCTTTTCCCCTATCACGACGGGTGGATGCACTTCGGAGTTCACGACCTCCGTACGTAGTATTCCCGCACAGTGGTGAAGTTCTTCATGATCGCGTCCTTCCCTGAAGATCTCGGCGTGGCGCGGGCTGAAGTAGTACCATGGACAGGGATTGATGGTGCCGTTCATTGCGGCGGACTCGCCGGGCCGGTCGATACGCACCCAGCCCCCCTCCACCGTGCGGGTCGGGACGAGCCGCATCGGGCCCAGAAGCAACTGCGTCTCTTCGGGCATGACGGCGCAGATGTGCGCCAGAATTCTTCCGTCCCAGACGCGGAAGATGAGGTTTTCTCCTTCCGTCCTGACCATAAGCAAGCTTCGCAGGTGGGCCAGGATGTCTTCGGATGTCGCGTCCGAGGCAACAACCATGCCCCATCCTTTGGGGTCGTGTTCCTCGAGCCAGTCGAGGACCGGAGAGTCAGGCGTCAAGGGAGCGAAGCGGGGGGAGAGTTCGTGCATGTGCTCCAGGCAGGAATCGAAGAAGAGCAGCGTTGTTTGTCTGTCGGGCTCCAGGGCGTAGAGTTGCGCAAGCGCGTCAGGGTGACAGCCTGGGTCCAGGACAAGCCAGGCGCTCCAGCCTTTGCTCAGGACTTCTTCAAGGACGTCTTTGGGATCGCAAATTTTTCGCCCTGCAATCGTATTGACTGCTTCATGCATGATATTTCTCTTTATACACGGTCAATTTTGCAAAATTTGAGCAAGTATTTGCCAAATATTAACAATTATCAAGTGGTGGTAAAAGAGGAACACTCCCTTAAGAAAGAGGCTACTGATGTCTGTAGTCTCCATGATTTTGACGGAATTTCACGATGAATAACAATCAATGATTTCAGTCATCTATTCCCATGGCCTTGAAGGCATGCCTCTTTGAATCCATTCATGATATTCAACAAGTATGTCGTATTTATTTATAAAGTAAATTCCAGAGATAGATATAATACATATTAATAACATAAATATAGAATTTCTGCGAGTGTTTACGATGAATAAATTTGCAGAGTAAAAAATAGCGATGCATATAAATATATATATAAATTTTAGAGGATTGATTCCAATATGATTAGATTCAAAAATTATTTTGTAAAAAAATATCGCAGTGAATATAATATATATAAATACAAAAATATAAAATAATGCAAAATAAAATTTTAAATATATTCGCGCTAATTCCTCCTTGTATGTATTTTTCATGGAGAAAACCTCTTTTCTGGAATTGGCATTCCTGTTGATCCTTCTCCGTTTCCAATGTTTTTTCCTCTTTTGTAAGCTCTGATGTATAACGGATCGTCTCCAAAAGAATCATGACGATCAAAAAAGTCGTATTGTTCAAAGAAGTATGCGTATCCCATTGTTCCGTATGTAAAAACTTTTTGCATCGAAGAAAATGCTTGTGCAGGAGACCAGCCCTCCCTTTCTACTCCTGTATTACAACCATGTATCCATAAAGAACCATTTGCTTTCCATGGTAAAATTTCAAGCGAATTTATCTCAGAAAATTGCAGAGTTGTTTCACCGGCAAGAGGATCATTTGCAAACGGATCGTTAGGATCTGCTCGAAACTCCAGCCCCTGATTACGGCCTGACCCTAAACTTGCATGAGTAAATATCCTTCCTTCTACAATATTAAAATTGTTATTAATTGATTTTTTGTATATAGTGCTCCACGCTTTCTTAAATTGAGGCTCTGACTTGACGCTAATACTCATATAAAGAGTATCGTCTTGCATCCCTTCATGTAATCCTAAGCTTTTTCTCCATGTTTCTGCAGCTTTTTTGAATGCGTTGTCGTCCACGTCAAAGTATATTGAAAAGAACATATTTCCTGATTTACTGTGGGAATATTGATTATCTATAGTATAGCATGTCGTTGCGTCATCAGTTTTACTTGATTGTGGCACGGTTGCCCCAGCGTCATATCCAGTATCCCGTTCCAAGGGGCATAACTTGACGACAGCCTCATCGAGTTCATGGGCTTTGTTGAAAATCACGTTTTGACAGAACGGCACCTGCCCTTCCTCCGGCACGAGGCTGTCCAAGGGCAACAGCGGTTTCGCCCCCGTGCCCGAGCCGGGGCTACCGCCGGAGTTGATCTTGACCCTAGCCCCGACAATGGTCACCCCCGAGGGGTCGAGCTTGATGAAGCTGCCGCCGGCGTTGACGGTCAGCTCCGTGCCGGCTTCGATGACGGTTTTCATCCCGGCCTTGATGTGGGTCTCGTCGCCGGCCCGGAGCAGCCATTTGTCGCCGATCCGGGCATGGCCGGTTCCCTTGACCGTCAGGTGGTCGTCGGCCAGCAGCTCGACCTTGCGGTCCTTCTCGACGGTCTGGTGATCCTCGCCCTGCACGAGGGAGTAGGAGAAATGGTCGATGGTGCGATGCTGGTCGCGCAGGACGCGCTCCTTCCAATCGTTCTTGACGTGCACGTTCACGTCCTTCTCGGCGTGGACGTAGATCTCCTCCTGACCCTTCCTGTCCTCGACCCGCAGCTCGTTGAAGCCGTTCCCGCCCGGCGAGGACAGGGATTTGAAGACCGTGCGCGTCTTGTGTTCGGGGAGAAAATACGGGACCGGGTTGGCGGAGTTGTAGACCCGGCCCGTAACGATGGGCCGGTCCGGGTCGCCCTCCAGGAAGGAGACGACGACCTCGTGACCGATCCGGGGGATGGCCATGGTCCCGTACTGGCCGCCGGCCCAGCCCTGGGACACGCGGATCCAGCAGGTCGTGTTCTCGTCGTATCCGCCCAGCCTGTCCCAGTGGAATTGCACTTTCACCCGGCCGTACCGGTCCGGGAAAATCTCCTCGCCTTCCGGGCCGGTCACGATGGCCGTCTGATCCCCGAGGACGCGGTTCTTGGGATGCTCCGACGCGGGCACGAAACGCGTCGAGTCGGGGATGGCCAGCAGCCTGGCCCCGTAGCTCATGCCCCGGTCCGGGGCCTCGTGCTCCAGCACCTGGGGCTGCTCGCCCCGGTGTTCGACCCGCACGACCCACCAGTGGGCGTTGAGTTCCTGACGCTGGTGGCCGAACATCTCGAACACGAAACCAGGGTTCATCCTGGACACGTCGGTTTCGGCCTCGATCCACAGGCCCAGGCTCAACTGGCGCAGCAACTCGAGGTGGGCGTAGCGCTTGCCCTCCCGTTGCAACTGGTAGAGGTGCGGGTAGCGTTAGCGTTCGAGGGTCATTCCGGCCGGGACAGGGGCCTTGACGTGGCTCGTTTCACGCTCGCCTACCTCCAGGTTCAGCCGCGTCTTCTCGAAATTCCAGTCGCGGTAGGTGGACGAGTCGCTGCTGATGGCCTGGCCGAGAAGGACGCGCCTTATGGTTGCCGTGTCCACGACGGTCCCCGCGCCGGGATGGAAACGCAGCCGGCTCTCGCCCCCGATCCTGGGGCCGCCCTCGCGGTCCGAAAAGCACAGCACATGCCGGTCCGGGCCGTGCTCGAAGTAGAAATAGACGCCCTCCTCCTCGCACAGACGGGAGATGAAGTGCAGGCTCGTCTCGCCGTACTGCACGCAGTACTCGCGGGCGGCGTAGTCGTGGAAGCACTTGAAGGCGTAGCTGTCGCCCGTGAAGTTCTGTTCCTTCAAAACCTGCTCGATGATCTGGAGCACGTTCATGTTCTGAAAGATGCGGTGGTCCGTGGTCAGGCCCAGGAACCACAGACGGGGGACCAGCAGGCAGCGGTAGTGGGTGCGGAGATTGGCGGTATGCAACTGCCTGAAATGTCGGACGACGCCGTGGACGTAGCGGGCGCCGCCGCTCCGGTCCACGATGGTGAGGCAGGCGGGCCGGCCGAGGAGGCCGGAGAAATCCAGGAATGACGATTCGTGGGTCAGTTCGATCTCGAACTCGTAGGGCCGATGCACCTCCTCGGTGCCGGAGAAGGCGAAGACCCCGAAATCGGGCCCGCCCTCGACCTCGAAAGTGAACCAGGGACTGTTGGCGCTGTTATCCCACCATTGCTGTGGGTTGATGATTTCCCCGTCAGCATTTTTCATCTGGTAATTGACATGCTGCGAGTAGTGATCGCTGCCTTTTGGCCCCCTTCCTCCCATAGTTCCCAGCGGAGTTCCTACACGTGTCTGCTGGCCGTTCCGAACGAGTTGGGTGTCCGTGTGAAGAAACTGGTGCAGGTTGCCTTTGTCGTCGCGAATTCCGATTGTGCCGTATTGCCCACCACCCGGAGGCATTTCCACTGTTCCGGACACGGGCGAGTGCAGAGCCGGATGGTTCAGGTTGACCCCTGTCTGGCCTCCTTCGTAGTTGAAATCCACTCCACCGTGAGGCCCGGATGGGCGTGCTTCCCCGAAGGGCGCCGTTGTGTGAGCCGAATTTCCGGCCTGTTCAGGAAGAATGGTGTCGATAGTTTTTTTGAAAGGCATATCACTCCCCCGATTTTATATTGAATCGTCTTCTATCATATATAGATTCCAGCATTTATTTTTTTTAAAATGATATTTCACAAGAAGCCCTGTGTCGTCTTTCGATCTGATTATTTCAGCATTATTCTTATCAATCTGAACTATTTTTAATTTTTGCTTATCTTCATTCAATATATCAAATGAAGGTATTATTGGATATTTTATATCTTTTTTATCAATTGATTTTTTAATCTTTTGAGGAATTGAATAAGACTCTGTATCAATGAGTGAAATTATAACATGATTGTTTGAGTGTTGTTTTTGGAAATACTGATTATTTATGAATATATTGGAAAATTCATAAAAATCATCTGATAAAAATGCGTTATCTTCTGTAGAATTGCCGCATTCATATGAAAATGCAGTGCTATTTATGAAAAAAATCAATGAAATTAACGCGATGAGATATGTTTTCACAGCTTTTCCTTCATGGCGCGTTGCATCAGGGTCTTTTGGCGGGAGTGAGGAACATGAGCCGCCCTCATGGCTTTGGCCTCCGCGGGAAGGGAATCGGACGCTATTCCCGGCGCGGACGGACAGGCATGGACGTATCATGTCTCGCAGGAGCATGACATTGGGAACGGTTCTATATGTCGTCGGGAAAAGTATGCATCAACAAGGCGGGTGAAATGGGGAGACTGGTGCGTTGACGTGAAATCGAAATTGTGTGTCGAAAGATCCGGAAGTGAACTCCTGCCGGGAATTCACGGCAGGAAAGGCGCCGCCAGCTCCCGAACCCGCAACGCCTCCTCGTCCTTGCCGTACTTGATGCAGCCCTGGGCGTAGAGCCGTACCCGCTCCCGCAGGGACGCCACGGCCAGGGCCCGCTGCTCGGCGGTCAGATCCATGGTCCGCAACAGGTCGATGACGGCGTAGACGCGGTACAGGTCCAGGCCGATGATGCGCCGCGACAGCTGGTCCGCGTGCCCACCGGTCTTGACGACCAGGGCCTCGGGGACCAGGCCGACCGCATGGCGGACCCCGACCCGCAGCCACAGACTGTAGTCCTCGCAGGCCGTAAGCCGTTCGTCGAAGGGGCCGAGCTCCCCCCACAGGCCGCGCGAGAACATGACGCACGACGGGCTGATCAGGCACAGTTCCAGGGATTTCTCCAGAAACCACCCGGCGGGCTTGGCGTGCTTGAAGCGCGGGTTGACCCGCACCCCGTCGCGAATCCAGATCTCGTCGGTCTGGCAGATCTGCAGGCCGCTTTCGGCCATGAAGCGGACCTGCCGCTCAAGCTTTTCCGGCATCCAGTAATCGTCCGAGTCCAGGAGCGCGATGTACCTGCCCCGGCTGGCGGCGATGCCCAGGTTGCGGGCGGAGCTCACCCCTTTATTTTCCTGACGCATTCCCGTAAGCCGGGGATCGTCGAATCCGGCCAGGACCTCCGCGGTGCGGTCGGTGGAGCCGTCGTCGACGACGATGAGCTCCAGGTCGGACCGGCTCTGCGCCAGCACCGAGGCCACGGCCCGGCCCAGAACCTCCGCCCGGTTGTGGGTGGGAATAATTACGGAAACACATGTCATGAGATGCATCCAGGTCGTCAATGTGCGGTGGTTCAACGCCACCGCGTGGTACGCCATGTTCCTCGGCCGCCTGCTGATCGAGGCCGGACACGAGGTGCTCGTCCTCGGCCTGCCCGGCACCCTCTCGGCCCGCAAGGGCGAGGAGTGGGGGCTGCCCATGAAGCTCATGGACCTGAACACGGCCACGCCCTGGGGCATAGCCGCGCTCTACGCCGAACTCAAGGGCCTGGTGCGGGAGTTCCGGCCCGACGTGGTCAACTGCCACCGCGGCGAATCCTTCCTGCTGTGGGGACTGCTGCGCAAGGAACTGGGCTCCTTCGGGCTGGTCCGCACCCGCGGCGACCAGCGCCTGCCCAAGGCCAATTTCGTCAACCGCTGGCTGCATAACGATGTCAGCGACGCGGTCATCACCACCAATTCGCCCATGACCCGCCATTTCCTGGACGCCTTCGGCATGGCGCCGTCCAGGCTGCACGAGATCCTCGGCGGCGTGGACACCACCGCCTTTCACCCCGACGCCGAAGCCAGGGAGCGCATCCGGGCTGAACTGGGCTACGGGGAACACGATTTCGTGGTCGGGCTCCTGGGCCGTTTCGACCGCGTCAAGGGCCAGCTTGAGCTGATCAAGGCCGTGAGCCGGCTGCGCCGCGAGGGGGCGGGGAGTCTGCGCCTCCTCCTGCTGGGCTTCGACTCGGCCACGCCGGAGGCAACCGTGCGCGGCTGGATCGCCGAGCACGGCGTCGAGGACGTGACGACCATCACCGGCAAACGCCCGGACATCCCCGCCTGTCTGAACGCCCTGGACCTGGGCGTGGTGGCCTCCCTGTGGTCCGAGACCATCGCCCGGGCGGCCCTGGAAATCATGGCCACGGGTGTTCCCCTGATCGGCACGGACGTGGGCGTCATGCCCGACCTGCTCGAACCCGCGGCCCTCTTCCCGGCCGGTGACGTGGAAGCCATGGCCCTGCGCATCCGCGCGGCCATGACAGACCCGAGCCTGATGACGGCCCTGCGCGAGGGCCAGTGCCGCCGCATGGGAGGCCTTTCGGAGCAGGCCTTCCTGACCCACACCCTGGCCGTGTACGAGGGACTGCGATGAAGCGCGTCGCCCTGCTGCTGCCCACCCTGAGCCGCTACGGAGGAGCCGAGCAGTTCGGTTTCCGCCTGGCCGGATACCTGGCCGCGTGCGGCGACTTCGACGTGACCTTCGTCTGCGCGAAGCAGGACGGAGAGGCGCCCGAGGGCGTGCGCGTCATCCGCGTCGGCCGGCCCGTGCCGGGCAAATTCGGCAAGACCCTGTGGTTCGTCCTGGCCGCCGAAGCCGTGCGCCGCAGGGAGAAATTCGACGTGACCATCGGTCTGGGCAAGACGCTCTTCCAGGACATCGCGCGCCTGTCCGGAGGACCCACCGGACCGTTCTGGGACCATTCCATCAAGGCCTTCGACGAAGGTCTGCCGCGCACCGTCAAAAGCCTCTCCCGCCGCCTCTCGCCGGGCAAGCAGCTCTCCGCGGCCGTCGAGCGTCTGATGATTCGCAACACCCGGCTACTCGTGGCCAACTCCCACTTCGTGCGCGACCTGACCGTGGCGACCTTTTCCTACCTCAAGGCCGAGAACATCCCCGTCATCTACAACCAGCCCGATCTCGGCCGCTTCCGCCCCGGCCGGCCGGAGGACAAACCGGCCCTGCGCGAACGCTTCGGCCTCCCGGCCCAGGGAGAACTGATCGTCACGGCGGGCACCAATTTCCGCCTGAAAGGTGTGCACATCCTCATCCGCGCCCTGAGCAGGCTGCCCGCCTCCTTCCGCCTGGCCGTGGCCGGCGGGCGGGGCAGCTCCGAAATGCTCGCCCTGGCCGGTTTCCTGGGCGTCGCGGACAGGGTCCGCTTCCTGGGCCGCGTCGACGACATGCCGGCCCTGTATCAGGCCGGGGACATCTTCGTGCTGAACACCTTCTACGACGCCTGCGCCAACGCCGTGCTCGAAGCCCTGGCCTGCGGCCTGCCCGTCGTCTCCACGGCCTACAACGGCAGCTCCGCCTTCCTGCGTCCCGACGCGGTCCTGCCCGACCCGACCGACCACACGGGACTCGCCGGACGCATCGAGGCCCTCGTCCACGGCGGCTCCACGGCCAGAACCGATTTCAACCCGCCCCGCGGCCTCGAGCCCTACGCGGAACTCATCCGGAAGTTTGCATGACGGACCTTTCCTCCTTCAACCCCGCACGCATCCTCGTCTGCCAGCTGCGCCAGATCGGCGACGTGCTGCTGACCACCCCGTCCATCCGCCTGTTGCACGAACGATTTCCTGGCGCGGCCATCGACGTCTTCACCGAAAAGAAGTGCGTCCCGGTCCTGGAAAACAACCCCCACGTGCGCCGGGTCTGGGCCCTGGACAAGAAAGCCTTGCCGAACTTCCTGGCGGAGCTGCGCTATTACGCCCGCATCGCCGCCGAAAACTACGACCTCGTGGTGGACTTCCAGCAACTGCCCCGCTGCCGCTTCGTGACCCTCCTGAGCCGCGCCCAGGTCCGCCTGACCTATCCGCCGCCGTGGTACAACCGGCTCCTCTACACCCACTGGGCAGCTCCGACTCCTGGGTATTCGGGCAAATTCCGGGCCGGCATCCTTGCGCCGCTAGGCATCGTCTGGAACGGCCAGGCCCCGGAGCTGTTCCTGACCGACGAGGAAAAGCGCTGGGCCAAAACCTATCTGGCCGGTTTCGGTCTGGAGCGCGGTCGATTCATCACCCTCGACCCGACCCACCGCCGCTCCACCCGCCTCTGGCCCGCCCGTCACTATGCGGACATGGTCGCCAAGGTCCACGCGGCGCGCCCGGACCTGCGCTTCTTCATCCTCTTCGGTCCCGGCGAGGAAGCCATGGCCCGGGAGGTGCTGGAGCACTGCCCCGTTCCTGAAGCCTGCGTCCTGCCGGACGCGGTCATCGGTCTGCGGCAGATGGCGGCCGTGCAGTCCATGGCGCGGCTGCACGTGGGAAACTGTTCCGGACCGCGCCACTTCGCGGTCTCCGTGAACACGCCGACCCTGACCATTCTCGGCGCCACGGGCGGAGGCTGGCGCTTCCCCTCCGACGCGCACAGCGACATCTTCGAAGACCTGCCCTGCCGCCCCTGCAACGCAAATTTCTGCGCACGCAAGGACCACGCCTGCCTCGAAAACCTTCCCCCACGCCGTGTCGCCGACCGGGTTCTGGAAATCCTGGGGGACTGAGCGCCCGGGACGGGCGGCGTATTGCCCCCAACACGATTCGCGTCTATTGGTACAGCGGCTGGATGCCACTCCGTCCCGAAATTTCACCCAAGGAGCGACCTCATGAAAAAAACCATCCTCGCCATCTGCATACTCCTGTGCTGCGCGGGCCAGGCCATGGCCGACGCCCTGGACACCTTTCTCGACAACGTGAACGTCCAGGCCGCCGGAGACCGTCATGGCGCCATCGCCAACATCGGCTCCCATTTCGGGGTGCCCTCCTCCGACGTCGAACTTCTCATGGGCACCACCGGCAGCCTGGCCGACGCCTTCATGGTCCTTCAGCTCGGACGCTGGACTGGCCTGAGCCGCGACAGGATCATGGGCGTGTACGGTTCCAGAAAGGGGCAGGGCTGGGGCGTCATGGCCAAGGAACTCGGCATCAAGCCCGGCTCGGCTGAGTTCCACGCCCTCAAGAACGGGGACTTCGGCTACGACCCGCGCCGTCCCTACGACGACAAGGGTGACGCCTCGAAAAAAGGCGGGGCCGCGGACAGGGGAGGCAAACCGGACAAGGCTGAAAATTCCGACAAGGGCGGCGGCAAAGGGAACAAAAAAGGTCCCGGCAACAACGACAACCTGCTGCCCTCGGACCAGGGCGGCGGCAAAGGAAAGAAGAAGTAACGCCCCAGCCTTTACTCGGGACGGTTTGCACCGTCCCGAGCCGCTTCTCGAGCCGTGTAGCAGACCCCGCACTCGTCGTGGTACTGCTCCCAGATGGCCATGAATTCCTCACGATTCTCCAGCAGGATATCGACCAGGCACGGGTCGAAATGCCTGCCGCTCTCCTCCAGAAAATGCGCGAACACCTGGTCCCAGTTCCAGGCCTCGTGATAGACCCGCTTGTTGGACAGGGCGTCGAAGACATCGGCCACGGCGACGATGCGGCCGTGGACGTGAATCTCCTCCTCCCTGAGCCCCTGCGGATAGCCGTTGCCGTCCCAACGTTCATGGTGCAGCAGCACGATGCGGGCCGCCGTCTGGATGATGGGGCTCGTTGAACGGCTCAGGAGTTCGTAG
The DNA here is from genome assembly GCF_000428825.1 of Desulfomicrobium escambiense DSM 10707. NCBI lineage: Bacteria > Pseudomonadati > Thermodesulfobacteriota > Desulfovibrionia > Desulfovibrionales > Desulfomicrobiaceae > Desulfomicrobium > Desulfomicrobium escambiense. Next base: position 43,761 of record NZ_AUAR01000015.1, read on the forward strand.
CCGCGCCGCACGTGGCTCTTGATGACCTCGAACTCCGCGGGCGTCAGGGGGCCCGGCTTGTTCAGGATGGAGTCGGGGATGCCGATCTTGCCCAGGTCGTGGGCCGTGGAGGCGATCTTGAGCATCTCCGCCTCCTCCTCGGGCAGGCCGTACTTGAGAGCCATGAGGCGCACATACTCCGACACGCGGCGCACGTGGCTGCCGGTCTCGGCGGAGCGGCACTCCATGGTTTCGGCGATGTGGAAGATGACCTCCTTCTGGGTGTCTTCGATGCCCTTGTTCAGGAAAAGGTTGTCGAAGGCCAGGGAGACGTTGGTGAAGAAGAGTTCGAGCAGATCGTGGTCGTTCTCGTCCAGTTCCCGGCCGACCTCGAAATAGAGGAAATTTTCCGAACCTGTCCTGCTCTTGAAGTACCAGGCGCACTTGCCGTCCTCGCAATAGAAGCCGTGGGCCCTGCTCCTGGCCCTGTCCAACGCCTTGTGCACCGTCTCCCCACGCACGTCCTCGATGGGGCGCTCCACAAACTCGCAGAACTCCCCCGTGGCCGCCAGAACGATGGAGCGGCCCTTGATCCCCGAGGCGGCAAGGCCCGAGGCGTGGCTGTAGACGGCGTCCTTCCTGAGCTGGAGGATGGCCGTCAGCTGGCTCAGCACCCCGCAGCCGAGCTTCTGCAGGGACTGACGCTCAAAGATGTCCGAGGAGGCTTCGATGATGCGCTTGAGACCCTGGCGGTTGTCTTCGATGGTCGTGATGAAGCTGTAGCTGCGCAGGGCCGAGACGATGGTCACGAGCATCTTTTCCAGGGTCAGTTCGGTCTTCTCCTTGTAGTCATCGATGTCGTATTCGAGGATGACCTTGGCCGCGGGCGCCTTGCCGGGCTGACCCGTGCGCAGGATGATGCGCACGGCGAGGTTCCTGAGCTCCTCCCGGATGTGGCGGACGAGCTGCAGGCCGCTGTCGTCGGTCTCCATGACCACGTCCAGGAGGATGACGGCGATGTCGTCGTGCTCGCGCAGCACGGCCTTGGCCTCCTCGGCGCTGTAGGCGTGCAGGAAGCCGAACGCGCGTCCATGGTACTCCTGTCCCGAGAGCATGTAGACGGTGACGCTGTGGACATCGGCCTCGTCGTCCACGATCAGGATCTTCCAGGGCTCCTCGGCCGTCCCCGGAGCCGGTCCGGCCTGCCGCTCCTCTTCCTTGAACAGGATTTCGTCGTTGTCGGTCATGCCTCTCCTTGCCCCACGGGCACGCGCACCTGGAATGTCGTGCCGTGGCCCGGCGCGCTGCAGCAGGTGACGGTCCCGCCCAGGGTGCGGGTGACGATGTTGAAGACGATGTGCAGGCCCAGGCCCGTGGAGCCCTTGGCCCGCGCCGTGGTGTAGAACGGTTCGAAAATCTTGTCCTGCACCTCGGGCGGCATGCCCCGCCCGTCGTCGGAATAGGTCAGATTGAGGGAGCCGCCGACCCGCGCGATCCCGATGCGGATGAGCCCGGCCTGACCCTCGTCATAGGCGTGGGTCAGCGAGTTGACGATGAAATTGGTCAGGATCTGCGACAAGGCGCCAGGGTAGCTCTCTACGACCAGGTCCTCGTCGCAGTCCACCTCGACCTTGTGCCTGGTCTTCTTGAGCTTGGGGCGCAGGCTCAGGAGCACCTGCCCGACATACTCGCTGACGTTGAAACTCCTGCGGTTCTCGGAGATCTGGTCCGCGGCGACCATCTTGAAGCTGCGGATCAGGTCCGAGGCCCGGTTCAGGTTGAGCAGGCTCATCTCCAAGCCTTCCCGCGTGGAATCGAGGTATTCCGAAAGGTCCGAACGCTTCATCTCGCCGCGGCCGAAAAGGTCGCTCAGGACGCGGTTCTTTTCGGCCATGGTCGAGGTGGCCGACAGGGCCACGCCCACGGGGGTGTTGATCTCGTGGGCAACGCCCGCCACCAGTCCGCCGAGGGCCGCCAATTTTTCGGACATGACCAGCTGGCCCTGGGCCTGGCGCAGGTTCTCCAGGGCGGACTGCAGGTCCGCGTTGGCCTTGGCCAATTCCGCGGTGCGCGTGAAGACGCGCTCCTCCAGCTCCGAGTTCAGGAGGCAGCATTCCTCCTCGGCCCGCCTCCTGTCTAAATCGTGCCCTTCGAGGCTCGACGCCATGCGGTCGAAGGCCGCCGCCAGCCGCCCGAGCTCGCCGTCGGTGTGATCAAGGCCAGTGCGGGTGCTCAGATCGCCCGTGCCCAGGCGATCCGTGGCCGTCATGAGGCGATCGAGCCGCCGCAAAATCGCGTGCTCCCCCACGAACCAGGCCACCGCCAAAGCCAGCGCCGCGGCCAGGGCCAGGGAAACGAAGTTCCAGATCAGCGCCCGCCTGGCCGAGGACAGGGCCTGGCCCTCGGGCTGCCCGAGACGGATCATCAGCCCCTGCAGGGGGGTACCCTCAAAATCGAGGCGTTTGAAGCTGTAGAGCCTGCGCACGCCGTCCACGCCCCTTTCCAGGAAGGTGCCCTCCTCCCTGTCGCCCGACATACGCGCGATCATCCGTGGCAGATCGGGCACCCAAGTGTATTTCTGCGTTTCGGGAAAACGCGTCAGCCGGATACCCTCGGCATCCGTCAGCGTGAAGATCGAACCTTCGGGGAGATGGAAGTCGTCGAAAACCTTGCTGAAGTAGTTCAGATCGAAAGAGGCCGCCAGGACGCCGCCCACCCGTCCCGCACGGTCGGCCACGGGCTGGGCGAATTCCATGACGACATGCCGCGTGGCGTCCACCAGGTGGTAGGGACCCATGGCGAAACGGCCGGTCTGCGTGGCTTCCTTGAAAAAAGGCTCGTTTTCGATGCTCGAAAAGGAGTCCGCCGGGAAAACAGCCACGATGCGGCCCGTGGTGTCGGACAGGGCCAGGGCCACGTACGCCGGGTGGGCGGAGAGCATTTCTTCGAGCAGAAGCTGGGCGCCCAGGGGATCAAGCTGCTGCACCTCGCGCGCCTTGGCCAGGGTCGCCAGCAGGAGACGCGCGTCCGCAATGATCTGCTCATGGTGCCGGGCCATGAGCTGAATCTGCCTCAGGGCCGAGCTCTCGGCGCTTTGGATCGTGTTCTCGCGCAGGGTGTACCCCGTGACGAGCATGATGCCCAGGGCAGGCAGAATGGCCGTCAGAACCAGGAAAATGAGGCTGGCCCGTATGGAGGAGAAGGCAGGAATTCGCATTGTCCCTCCGGCAGACCGCAGAGACCGGTTTCGGTTCTCGTGCGTGTCTGCAGGAAGGATATAGGCCGGAAAGGAATGTCGCAAGACATTCCCGCGCAACGTGCGTCAGGCGGAAACGTTTTTGCGCATCGGGCGGATCAGCGCTGCATGGCCACGGTGCGGGCGATGGAGTAGCAGTAGTCCCCGATCTTCTCCAGCCTGGCGAGCAGGTTGATGAAGGCCAGGCCGCCCTCAATGCCGCACTTGCCGACCTTCAGGCGCTCGATGTGCGCGTCGCGCATGGTTTCCCGCATGGCATCGATGGCCCGCTCCGTGTCCTCGGCCCGGGCCATGAGGCCTTCGGGCTGCTTGATGAGAGCCTGGTTGATCATATTCAGGAACTCGTCGACCTTGGCCGAGATGACGAAGAGGTCACCCATGGCGTTCTCGCTGAAGCGCAGCTCCTTGTCCACGATGTCCTCGCACAGGAGGCCAAGAGCCTCCACCGCATCGCCAATCCTTTCGAGGTTGTTGACGATGCGTATCTGCTCCGCGATATCGTTCGAGATCTCCTCGTTGAGCTCGCTTTGCATCGTCTTGGCCAGGAAGGTCGAAATTGCCTTGTGCGCGTCATTGATGTGGGTCTCGAAACGCTGCCGCATCTTCACGGTGCGGTGGTCACGCTTTTCCAGGCTCTCCAGGGCGTTGGCGTAGGCCGCGTTGACCGTTATCGACATGCGGTGGATTTCGCCGCGCACCTGGGCCAGGGCGGCGACGGGGTTGTCCTCGACGTGCTGATCGAAGACCGGCAGGCGGAACAGGTCGTCGCCGGCAGTCTTGTCCTTGGGCGAGCACCAAGTGCCCACCCGGATGAGCGCGGGCAGGAAAACGAGAAAGACCAGGGCATTAGTCAGGTTGAACAGGGTATGGCCGTTGGCCAGATATCTGCCAACATACGGGTATTCCCCGTTGACCTGCATGTCCCAGGGCTGCGCGCCGGTCAGATGGACGCTGACCCATTCGACCCCCTGTAGGAAAAACGGGAAGATGGCCAGCATGATGCAGACGCCGAGCACATTGAACATCGTGTTGGACCTGGCCGCCCGGTGGGAGTCGCTACAGCTCGACCCGATGGTCGCCAGTTCGGCGGTGATGGTCGTGCCGATGTTCTCGCCCAGCACCAGGGCCATTGCCGAGGGAAAGTCGAGAAGCCCCTGCGTGGCCAGGGTCATGGTCAGACCGACCGTGGCCGACGAGGACTGCAGGATCATGGTCAGGATGCAGCCCGTGGCCACGCACAGAAGCACCCCGCCCATGGAGGACGCGTCGAACTTGGTGAAAAAGGCGATGAATTCGGGATCCGCGCGCAACGGCTTCAACCCGTCGCCCATGACGGTCATGCCGAAAAAGAGCAGGCCGAAGCCGAGGATGACTTCGCCGAGATAGCGATACTTCTTGCGCGGGGAAAAATACTTCAGGGGCACGCCGATGGTGATGGCCGGCAGCGCCAGGCTCGACAGCTTGAAGGCGATGAGCTGGGCGGTCATGGTCGTGCCGACGTTGCAGCCGAGCATGACACCAACGGCCTGGTTCAGGCTCATGAGGCCGGCCGAGACGAAACTGATGAGCATGACCGTGGTGGCCGACGACGATTGGACCAGGGCCGTGACGGCAGCACCCGTGGCGAATCCGACGACCCGGTTGTTGGAGACGGCCTTGAGGACGTTGCGGATCCTGTTGCCCGCGGCCATCTGCAGGCCTTCGGTCATGAACTTCATGCCCAGGATGAAAATGCCGAGGCCCCCAAGGGTCTGAATCAAAACATCAAACATGTGGTATCCGTGATCCTTGTGTTACATTCGTATGACAGCGAACCGAAATCCGAATTTCTGTAGAGTATCTCCGGCGGTAAGAAAAGATTTTTTACGATTCTGAAACAGGCCTGAATCAAAACGGACATTTTCAAATTTTTTCAGCAGGATCAGATTGTTACAACTTGATGACGCGTCCGTTTGCAGTCATTTCCGACAAAACAGATCAGAAAGTTTTCCGACAAATCGCGCGCCGAGTTGCGAAAATCCCCCGGGGCTGGCATGGTTGAACCGAAAAACCGCAGCCTGATTCGCACCCCAAGGAGGATGCCCGTGGACAAACAACAAGCCTTCGTTCTCTGGTTCGACGAGATCGGTATCGAGGACGTGCCGCTGGTGGGCGGCAAGAACGCGAGCCTGGGCGAGATGTACCGCAACCTGATGGCCAAGGGCGTGCCCGTGCCCGGCGGCTTCGCCGTCACCGCCCGGGGGTACCGGCACCTGCTGGACAGTTCCGGCGCCATGGACAGGATCAGGGGCATCCTGCAGGGCCTCGACACCCACGACATGGACAACCTGATGGAACGGGGCAGTCGCATCCGCTCCCTGATCCGCGGCCTGGAGTTCCCGGCAGACCTGCAGGGCGCCATCGCCGAGGCCTACCGCAAGCTGGAGGCGCAGTACGGCCAGGGCGTGGACGTGGCCGTGCGCTCTTCGGCCACGGCCGAGGACCTGCCCGACGCCAGCTTCGCCGGCCAGCAGGAAACCTACCTCAACATCCGCGGCGTGGAGGATCTCCTGGACGCCTGCCAGCGCTGTTTCGCCTCCCTCTTCACCAACCGCGCCATCTCCTACCGCCAGGACAAGGGCTTCGACCACTTCTCCATCGCCCTGTCCATCGCCGTGCAGAAGATGGTCCGCTCGGACCTCTCGGCCAGCGGCGTCATGTTCTCCATCGACACGGAGACGGGCTTCCGCGACGCCGTGTTCCTGACCGGCGCCTGGGGCCTGGGCGAGAACGTGGTCCAGGGCGCCGTCAACCCGGATGAATGGTACGTCTTCAAGCCGACCCTCAGGCAGGGGTTCAAGCCCATCATCATGAAGCGCGTGGGCGGCAAGGCCATCAAGATGATCTACACCACCGACGCCAAGGCCCCGACCAAGAACGTGGCCGTGCCCGAGGAGGACCGCCGCCGCCTGGTCCTGTCCGACGACGAGGTCGTGGCCCTGGCCCGCATGGCCTGCACCATCGAGGAGCACTACAGCGCCATCCGCGGCCAGTTCACGCCCATGGATATCGAATGGGCCAAGGACGGCCAGACGGGCGAGCTGTTCATCGTCCAGGCCCGGCCCGAGACCGTGCATTCCCTCAAGGACCGGGCGACCCTGAAGAAGTACGTCCTGATGGAAAAGGGCGAGGTCCTGGTCCAAGGGCAGTCCGTGGGCGAACTCATCGGCCAGGGGCCCGTGCAGGTCATCAAGTCGGCGAGCATGATCCACGCCTTCCGCAAGGGCGAGGTTCTGGTCACGGACATGACGGACCCGGACTGGGAGCCCATCATGAAGATCGCCTCGGCCATCGTCACCAACCGCGGCGGCCGGACCTGCCACGCGGCCATCGTCAGCCGCGAGCTCGGCATCCCCTGCATCGTCGGCACAGGGAACGCCACCACGCGCCTGAACCAGGGCGCGGACGTGACCGTGGACTGCTCCGAAGGGTCCGTGGGCACGGTCTACCGGGGCCTTTTGCCCTTCGAGGTGCAGGAGACGAACCTGAAAGCCCTGCCCAAGCCGAAGACCAAGATCATGATGAACCTGGCGAGCCCCGAACAGGCCTTCGAGAAGAGTTTCATCCCCAACGAGGGCGTGGGCCTGGCGCGCGAGGAGTTCATCATCAGCTCCTACATCAAGATCCACCCCCTGGCCCTCTTGAACTACGAGACCCTGCCGGACGAGATCCTGAAGCGCGCCATCGCCGACATGACCTCGGGCTACGCGGACAAGGCCGAGTATTTCGTGGACAAGCTGGCCGAGGGGGTCGGGATGCTGGCCGCGGCCTTTTACCCCAAGCAGGTCATCGTGCGCCTGTCGGACTTCAAGTCCAACGAGTACGCCAACCTCATCGGCGGCAGGCTCTTCGAGCCGGACGAGGAGAACCCCATGATCGGCTGGCGCGGGGCGTCGCGGTACTACTCGGACGGGTACAGGGAGGCCTTCGGCCTGGAGTGCCGGGCCATGAAGAAGATCCGCGAGGACATGGGCCTGACCAACGTCGAGATCATGATCCCCTTCCCGCGCACCGTGGAGGAGGCCAAAAAAGTCATCGAGACCATGGCCGGGTACGGCCTGAGGCAGGGCGAGAACGGCCTCAAGGTCATCGGCATGTGCGAGATCCCGTCCAACGTCATCCTGGCCGAGGAGTTTCTCGAGGTCTTCGACGGCTTCTCCATCGGCACCAACGACCTGACCCAGCTCATCCTGGGCGTGGACCGTGACTCGTCCCTGGTGGCCCACGTCTATGACGAGCGCAACCCGGCCGTGAAGAAGTTCGTGCGCCAGGTCATCGAGGTGGCGGTGAAAAAGGGCAAGTACATCGGCATCTGCGGCCAGGCGCCCAGCGACTACCCGGAGTTCGCCGAGTTCGTGGTCGAGTGCGGCATCGGCTCCATGTCCCTGAACCCCGACACGGTCATCAAGACGACCCTCATCGTGGCCGAACTGGAAAAACGGCTGGGCATTTCCTGACCGGTCCGTCACGGCCGGCGCCGGATCCCTCCCTGCGGAGGGCGGCGCCGGTCGGGGCGACCTCGACAGCGCCGTCGCGTCAGCGTAGCATTCGGACCTGCAGGCGAAACGGACCCGACCGACCCTCGGCTTCGAACCGGCACGCCCCTTTACACTTTTTTACACCCGCCCGGACGCGGCGGGGGTGCGCCGCGCCGTTTTTTTCCGCATAATCCCGAACATGACCCACCACGCCACCCTCCCATCGGGAAGCAACATCCTCATGGTCGACGACGACCGGGAACTGTGCCGTCTGCTGCAGGAATACTGCGCCATGGAAGGGCTGCCCCTGCGCGCGGTCCACAACGGCGAAGCCGGGGTGCTCATGGCCTTGAGCGGCAGTTTCGACCTCGTCATCCTCGACGTCATGATGCCCGGCATGTCGGGCACGGAGGCCCTGCGTCGCATCAGACTCCAAAGCATGGTGCCCGTACTCATGCTCACGGCCATGGGTGACGACGAGGACCGTATCCTGGGCCTGGAACTGGGCGCCGACGACTACGTACCCAAGCCCTGCACGCCGCGCGAGCTCGTGGCCCGCATCAGGGCCATCCTGCGCCGCATGGGCCAATCCCATGACGGGCTCCAGGACATCCTCTCCAATGGCGACATCCGTCTCTGGCCGGGCAGGCGCACGGCCGAGGTGAACGGGCGCCCCCTGTCCCTGACCGGGGCGGAATTCTCCATCCTCACCGTTCTGACCCGGCGCGCCGGACAGCCCGTCAGCCGCGAAACCCTCTCCGAGGAAGGCCTGGGCCGTCCCGTGACGCGCTTCGACCGCAGCCTGGACGTGCACCTGTCGAGCATCCGCCACAAGCTGGGGCCCGGACGGGACGGGCGCCCCCGCATCCAGACGCTGCGCGGCCGGGGCTACCAGCTGCTGCAGGACGAATGACATGGGCCGCCTGTTCTGGAAGTGCTTCGCGGCCACGTGGCTCACGCTCATCCTGGCCGGTGCGGCCACCTTCTTCGGGATGCGCCTGTACCGCCTGGCCGAGGACCCCGAACACCTCCTCATGCACGGGCCGAGGGTCGGGTTCGAGCTGGACATGGCGAAGGTCGTGCTCAGACATGCCGGTCCCAAGGCCCTGGCTCACGCCCTGGACGAAACCGGCAGCTCGATGCTGGTCATCGGGCCCACGGGCCTCGACATCCGGGGACGCGTCCCCGACGCCGGTCTGGCAGCCGCAGCCCTGAACAGTTCCGGGTCATCCCTTCCGGACGGCGTCGTCCGCGTCGACACGGCGTCGGGCGTCCACACGCTGCTCATCCCCGGCGCCCCCCCGTCGCTCGACCCCGCGAAAGGCCCGCCCCCGCCTCCCCCGTCGCCAGGGGAGCCTCTGGCCTTTGCGCTCGTGGCCAGCGTCCTGCTCTCGGCCCTGCTGGCCTGGTATCTGGCCCGACCGGTGAAGGAGCTGCGCGGGGCCTTCTCCGCCATGGCCGAGGGCCGCCTGGACACCCGCGTGGGAGATGCCATGCCCCGGGGCGACGAATTTGCCGACCTCGGCCGTTCCTTCGACCGCATGGCCGAAAAGCTGCAAACAATCATCCTGGCCCAGCGACGCCTGCTGCACGACGTGTCGCACGAGCTGCGTTCGCCCCTGGGCCGGCTGCAGGTGGCCCTGGGCATCGCCCGCCGCGACCCATCCAGGGCGGACTGCGTCCTGGAGCGCATGGAGCTTGAGGTCGAGCGGCTGAGTGGGCTCATCGGCGAGATCCTGTCCCTGACGCGACTCAACTCGGGCGTGGAAACCGAGCTGGCGGAGCGCATCGACCTGGGGGAACTGGCCGAGGGCCTCGTGCATGACGCGCGTTTCGAGGCCAGCGGCAGGGGCTGCGAGGTACGTCTGGAGGAACTGGCCCGGATTCATGTCCATGGCCGGACTCGCCTCCTTTCCCGGGCGTTGGAGAACGTGATACGCAACGGTCTCAGGTTTTCGCCCCCCGGAGGGGAGCTGACCGTTGAAGTCGGCTTCAGCGACGGGTGGGCCGTGATCCGCGTCTGCGATCAAGGTCCCGGCATTCCGGAAAAGGACATCGCGGCGGTCTTCGAGCCCTTCGCCCGCGGCCGCAACACAGGCGAGGCCGACGGTTTCGGCCTCGGCCTGGCCATCGCGCGAGGGGCCGTCGAACTGCACGGCGGGGCCATCGAAGCGGCCAATCGGGAGGAAGGCGGGCTGCGCGTCGAGATCCGCCTGCCCTCGGTCATCCCTTGAGCAAGAGCGGCCACACGATCCGGGACATGACAACATGCTCCGGAACGGATACATCAGGCAGGAACACAATCTCCGTTCCGTTTCCATGCATACCCGGAGCAATGCATGCCTTCGTCCCGGAACATCCCCCTCGTGACCTACGTACGGCGGACCCTCGTCGCCCGCCTGGCGTTCATGGCCGCGGTCATCGCGCTGGGCATGGCCGTGCTGGCCTATATGGCCGAGGAACGCATGCTGGCGCGGGAAGTCGTCTTCGAGGCCCGGATCGGGATCGAGGAACTGGCCGACCGCACGCGGGAACTCATGGTCATGGACAACCTGCGGCCCAGGGAGGCCTTCCGCAAGACCCTGGCCGAACTCGCCGCCTCCAGGCCGAAAAGAAGAAACGGCAAAGTCGTCTACGCAGGGTTTTCCAAGCCCGACATCGAAGGCGCCGAGGAGTATCTGGACAGGACGTTCGTGCTCCATCAGGCCGTATGGGATTACGTGCACTCCGGCAGGGCGCCGCACGCCGGGCCGGGGGAAGCATGGTCGCAGACGACCGTCATCGCGGACCTGCTCTGCGTCCATGCGGTGCTGCCCCTCGGCGACCCCGCGCGCAACGAGACCGGGCAGGCCGAGATCGTCTTCGTCCCGTCCCCGGAAATCCTGGCCGCCATGAACAGGAAGTCCTTCATGACGGCGGGCATCGTTGTGCTCATCACCCTGGCCACCACGGGACTGCTCTACCCCGTGGTCCTGCGCCTGACCGACCGTCTGGTGGCCTTCTCCCGCAACATGCAGGCCGCCAACTTCGAGACCCTGTCCCTGCTGGGCTGCGTCGTCGCCAAACGCGACAGCGACACCGACGACCACAACTACCGGGTGACCCTCTACGCGCTGCACATGGGGGAAGCCATGGGCCTGGACGCGGACCAGATGCGCGCCCTGACCAAGGGCGCGTTCCTGCATGACGTGGGCAAGATCGCCATCAGGGACGACATCCTGCTCAAGCCCGGCAGGCTCACCCGGGAGGAATTCGAGATCATGAAGACCCATGTCCGCCACGGCCTGGACGTCATCGACCGCTCGACGTGGCTGCGCGACGCGCGGGACGTGGTCGGCGGGCACCACGAAAAGTTCGACGGCGAGGGCTACCCCGGCCGGCTGGAGGGTGCGGACATCCCCCTGACCGCCCGCGTCTTCGCCGTGGCCGACGTCTTCGACGCCCTGACCTCCCGCCGCCCCTACAAGGCGCCCCTGAGCCGCGCCGAGGCCCTGGGCATCCTGATCCGCGGGCGCGGCAAGCACTTCGACCCCGAAGTCGTGGACATTTTCGCCGCCATGGCCAAGGACCTGCACGAGCGCTATGCGCACAAGACGGGGAGCGACCTCAAGGCCGAACTCATCGACATGTCCTGGAGGTATTTCCAGGCCGACGCGGAAACCCTGGTCTGACACGACGCGACCGCCGCCCGGAGGCCCGCGCGGCGGCCGCGCCTGGGGTCCCCTTACGCCCTGACGGAAAACCCGTTTCCCGACAGGGCGGACATGCCGTCCTCCCCCATCATCCTGTACATTTCGAATCTCGAAGCAGCCAATGCCTGCGAGGCGCCCGCCCCGGAAGACGTCCTGCCCCGGCCGGCCGCGCCGCGCCCGGCGAACTCGGCCGCCGAGACGAGGCCGTCCCCGTCGGTGTCGAGGGACTGCAGAACCTCTTCTGCATCGACATCCGCGCCGGTGGCCTCGTTCCGCTCAGCCACCGCCGCGGCCAGTTCCGTCGCATCCACCACGCCGTCCTGGTTGGTGTCGGCCGCGTCGAAGATTTCCTGACCGCCGCCCGATGACGGCATGTTTCCGCCGCCCATGGGCATGTCGGCATTGTTGCGGCGCAGGGACTCGAGCCCGGCCGCATGCTCGGCCTCGGTCACCAGCCCGTCGCCGTCGGCGTCCATGGCGGCGAACAGCTCCGCCGCGTTTACGTCCCCGCCCTGGGCCTTGTTTTTGGCGACGACGGCCGCCGTCAGCTCCTCTTCGGTGATGTTCCCGTCCCCGTCGGCGTCCGTCTGCGCAAAAAGTTCCTGGGCCAGTGACGAGGCGCTCATGCCGAGATTCGTCATCATGCTGGCCTGGGCCAGATCCTTGTGCAGTGCGGCCAGTCCTTCCTCGTGCTCGTCCTCGGTCACGAGGCCGTCGCCGTCGCCGTCCAGGGCGGCGAACAGTTCCTCTGCGTCGGGCCCCTGTCCGTTCCCGGCTTTGGCCGCAAGCGCCGCCTTCAGCTCCTCCTGGTCGATGGCGCCGCTGCCGTCGGCGTCCGTGGAAGAAAAAAGTTCCGGCGCCATCCTGGACGGGTCGGGCCTGGACCTGCCGCCCCAAATGGACGCCATGCTCTGGGAGAACCCAGGCGAGTCTATACCGCTGATCATGACTGACTCCCTTGTCAGAAGTTCATGGGCAGAAAAAGAAGGCCCACGGCGGGCCGTCCCTTCCTGCCTGAAAGCGGCAGCAACTCACGGTCCCATTCGGGGGCCTTGGACGTAAAGTTATCTGTAGCTGGGTAAAGATCGCCGCAAAGGCGACGCGAGACGCACGTGTCCGTCTGCTGCCGCCGACATTGCGACACCCTGCATTCTGCACGAACGCCTTATATTTACACGGAAAATTCGAGAGAAGAAGGGCGCACGACTTTGCCACCCCGACTCCCGGACAAGCTGGACGGCCCAAGCTCCTCCTTGCCTGACGCGGTGCACATCCGATAGCACGGCCCATGGGCGCCGTCCGGCGCCCGCAGAATTTCACCGCGCACGCTGCAGGAGGCCGCTCATGTTCGTCGTCATCGTCGATATCGCCGTCAAAAGGGATTTCATCGAGCAGTTCCGGGAGGCGGTCATCCGCCAGGGGAACAATTCACTGACCCTGGAGGAGGGGTGCCTGGGCTTCGACATCCTGCAGGATCCGGCGGACCCTGCCCGCTTCACGCTCTACGAATCCTATCTCGACAGCCGGACCTTCCACGACGTGCACCGCGCCACACCGCACTTCGCGGATTACGCGGCGACGACCTCGGACTGGGTGGAAAGCAAGAGCCTGCGGGCCATGACCAAGATCTGGCCTCTGGAAGACGATTGACGGGGCCGTCCGCGGTTGCGGACGGCGCTATTTCAGATATTTGATGGCGGCGAAGCCGAGGACGGCCAGAACCGCGAGAGCCGTGGCGGCCAGTTCGAAATGGCGCTCCATGAAGGGCTTGATGCGCGCGCCGAACATGCGGATAAGCCCCGCCACGAGAAAGAAGCGCATGGCCCGACCCAGGACCGAGGCCAGGACGAACTGCGCCAGGTCGAAACGCATCATGCCCGAAGCGATGGTGAAGACCTTGTAGGGGATGGGGGTCACGGCAGCGATGAGCACGCCGAAGAAACCGAAGTTCTCGTACCACGCCTTGACCATCTCGACCACGGCCTCGCCATGGTACATGCGCACGATGGGCAGGCCCACGGTTTCCCACAGCCCCCAGCCGATGAAGTACCCCAGCAGGCCGCCCACCACGGAGGCGGCCGTGCACCACAGGGCCAGACTGAGCCAGCGGCGCGGGTTGCAGAAGCACAGGGCGATGAGCAGGACGTCCGGCGGCACGGGGAAGAAAGAACTCTCGGCGAAGGACAGGATGATCAGCGCCGGCAGGGCATAGGGCGTGGCCGCCCAATGCAGGGTCCAGTAGTAGAGCTTGCGCAGGGGGTTGCGCGTGGCGCGGGCCCGGGCCAGGTCGTCCTGGGGCAGTGTGTCGTGACATTTCATGGCCGCGGCACATCAGCATAAAAGACCGAAAATCACAACCGCAAAGCGCGGTTGCCCGCAACCCTCCGCTTTTCTTTGGATCATCCGGGTTGAGCGTCCAGGCTATCATCGGATGCCCACTGACGTCGTTGAACGTTAATCCGAGCGCGTCACCACAAGTGAACCGTCATCGCGAGCGCAGCGCGGCCTGGTCGGGCAACGCGCGAGATCCATCCTCGACGTGCGCTGGAATACAACCGGAAAAGATCTTGAAAAACTGGATTGCCGCGTCGAAGACTCCTCGCAATGACTGGCTTCCACATTGATTCATCCTGCTTGAACGCGGCCAGAGTTGACCTGTCGCGGCTCACAAGCTCATGGACGCTCAAACCCGGAAGAGCCTTTTCTTTTCCCCGCTTTTCCCGCACAGTCCCCGCGAACATTCTCCGCACCCCGAGACCGACATGGCCCCACGCACGTCCACCAATCCCGCCCCCGGCGGCAAGCCCCACAGGCAGGCCTTCGCCCTGCCCTGGCCCCTGCCGGCGCTGCTGACCTGGTCCGCGTGCTGGACGCTCTTCCTGATCCTGCACGACCTGCAGCTGCCAATGGGATGGTCCGCCGCCGGCGCCACGGTCGTGGGCGTCACGTCCGGCGCCTTTGCCCGCTCCTCGTGGCGCCGGCTGTTCATCGCCGCAGGCTTTCCCCTGTCCCTGGCCGCGTCGGGACTGGGCGCGGGTCTCCCGGCCTGGGGCTGGCTCCTGGCCCTTGGTCTGCTCGCGCTGCTCTATCCCATGAAGACGTGGCGCGACGCCCCACTTTTCCCGACCCCGCACGGCAGCCTCGCGGGCCTCGACACAGTCGCGCGTCTGCCCGCCGGGGGCCGCATCCTCGACGCGGGCTGCGGCCTGGGCGCCGGGCTGGCCGAACTGCGCGGCGTCTTTCCCGACGCGCAGCTCACGGGACTGGAGTGGAGTTGGCCCCTGCGCCTGGCCTGCGGCCTGCGTTGCCCCTACGCCCGCGTCCGGCGTGGCGACATCTGGAAGGAGGACTGGTCGGGCTACGACCTGGTCTACATGTTCCAGCGGCCCGAAAGCATGGGCCCGGCGGCGGACAAGGCGCGCCGGGAACTGCGACCCGGCGCGTGGCTGGTCAGCCTGGAATTCGAGGCCCCGTCCCTGCGCCCAGAGGCCGTGCTGCGCAACGTCCACGGCAAGCCCGCCTGGGTGTACCGCATGAAGTGAGCACTGTGGTGCTCGGGAAACGCGAATCGCGGGACGGAAAATGCCTGGATTCCCGCCTTCGCGGAAATGACGCATGCCCTTTTGCGCGAACAGTGCCCCTGAACAGACTTGCGCCCGGCGAGCAGCGTCGCGCAAGGCTGCATCGCGCAGGCGCAAAAAAACCCCATCACGGTCACGTGACGGGGTTTTGGCTGTTTTTGCGTCCGATCAGGGCGGAATCACTGCCGGCTGGCGACCTCGTGTCCCTTGTGCAGGGCCTTGGACAGGGGGATGATGTCGGAGGCGGAGCAGAACAGGCTTTCCCTGGTCGCGCCTTTCAGGGCCTCGCACAGCACGTCGTCCATGTTCTCGACGAGGACGATCTCCAGGTCCTTGAGCACGGCCTTGGGCACTTCCTTGAGGTCCCGCTCGTTCTCCTTGGGCAGCAGCACGCGGGTGATGAGCCCGCGGTGGGCGGCCAGGAGCTTCTCGCGCACCCCGCCGATGGGCAGGACGCGGCCGCGCAGGGTGATTTCGCCCGTCATGGCCACGTCGTTGCGGACAGGTATGTCCAGCAGGGCCGAGGCCAGGCAGGTGGCCAGGGTGATGCCGGCCGAAGGCCCGTCCTTGGGCGTGGCGCCCTCGGGCACGTGGATGTGGATGTCCACTTCCTTGTAGAAATCCCGGCGCAGGCCGAAGAACTCGGACCGCGAACGGATGTAGCTGATGGCCGCCTTGGCCGACTCCTGCATGACGTCGCCGAGCTTGCCCGTGATCTCGATCTTGCCGCCGCCGGGCATCAGCGCCACCTCGACGAAAAGGAGCTCGCCCCCGACCTGGGTCCAGGCCAGGCCCGTGGCCACGCCGACCTGGGCCTCTTCCTCGCGCTGGTCGTGACGGACCTTGGGAATGCCCAGGTAGGTGCCGATCATGGACTTGGACACGGTCACGGTCTTGTCCATGTCTCCGTCCTCAACCAAAGCGCGCGCCACCTTGCGGCAGATGGAGGCCAGTTCGCGCTCCATGTTGCGCACCCCGGCCTCGCGCGTGTAGCGGCGGATGATCTCGAGGACGGCGCCCTTGGACAGGCTCAGGTTCTCAGGCTTAAGGCCGTGCTGCTCCATCTGCTTGGGCAGAAGGAAGTCCGTGGCGATGCGCTCCTTCTCCGTCTCCAGGTAGCCGGGGATGTTGATGATCTCCATGCGGTCCTGCAGCGGCAGCGGGATGGTCTGCAGGGAGTTGGCCGTGGTGATGAAAAACACCTGCGACAGGTCGTAGTCCATGTCCAGGTAGTGGTCGTTGAAGGCGCTGTTCTGCTCCGGGTCCAGGACCTCCAGCAGGGCCGCCGAGGGGTCGCCCCGGAAGTCCATGCTCATCTTGTCCACTTCGTCCAGGCAGAAGACCGGGTTGTTGGAGGACACGCGCTTCAGGGACTGGATGATCTTGCCCGGCAGGGCCCCGACGTAGGTCCGGCGGTGGCCGCGGATCTCGGCCTCGTCGCGCACGCCGCCCAGGGACAGGCGCACGAACTCGCGCCCCGTGGCCCGGGCGATGGACTTGGCCAGCGACGTCTTGCCCACGCCGGGAGGGCCGACCAGGCAGAGGATGGGCCCGCGCAGCTTCTTCACCAGGGCCTGCACGGCCAGATATTCGAGGATGCGCTCCTTGGGCTTCTCCAGCCCATAGTGATCGTCGTCGAGGGTCTTCTGGGCCTGCTTGATATCGATGTCCACGTCGCGGAGCACGTTCCAGGGCAGGGCCAGGATCCAGTCCACGTAGTTGCGCAGCACCGCGTACTCGGCCGAGGACGGCGGGGTCTGGCGCAGCTTCTTCATCTCGGCCATGGCCTTGGCGCGTGCGTCCTCGGGCATGTCCTTGGTCTTGAGCTGGCTCTCCAGGTCGTCGACGTCGGCCTTGGGGTCGAAATCCCGGCCCATCTCCTTGTGGATGGCCTTCAGCTGCTCGCCCAGATAATAGTCCTTCTGGTTCTCCTCCATCTGCTTCTTGACGCGGCCCTTGATCTTCTTCTCCAGGGAGAAGACCTCGACCTCCTCCTGAATCAGCTCGTAGACCCGTTCCAGACGGCGCACCGGGTCGCGCAGTTCGAGCACGCCCTGCTTGCGGTCATAGGTGGCCTTGAGGTGCGGCGCGATGCTGTCGGCCAGGCGGCCGGGCTGGTTCACGCTGGTGATGGCCAGGACCGTCTCCTTGGCCAGCTTGCGGTTGACCTGGGCGTACTCCTCGACGGACTCGTGGGCGGCGCGCACCAGGGCCTCGCCCTCCACGGGGTTGCCGTCGACGTCGGGCAGGGCCGTGACACGCACCATCTGGATCTCGTCCTGGACCACCAGGCCGTAGGCCTGGTCCCAGGAGGCGCGGTACAGGCCCTCGAAGAGAACCTTGATGGTCCCGTCGGGTAGCCGCAGCATCTGCAGGACCTTGCTGACCGTGCCGACGTCATAGAGGCCGTCCACGTCGGGCCGTTCCTGGCTCGGGTCCTTCTGGGCCACGAGGAAGATGCGCTTGTCGTAGGTGTCCAGGGCCCGTTCGATAGCCTTGATGGAGGAATCGCGGCCCACGAAAAGCGGCACGATGGATTTGGGGAACATGACCACTTCACGCAGGGACATGACCGGCAGGGTCAGGCTCCCGGGGTGGTTCTTCTCGAAAATGATGGCATCGGACATGGCTGGTCTCGCTGGTTGCGCCCGAACGGGGTCAGGCGCTCTTGGCCTCGGGCTTGAAGAGGATGAGGGGTTCCTTGCCCTCCTCCACCACGGCCCTGTTGATGACGCACTCCGTCACGTCCTTCATGGACGGGATGGTGTACATGATGTCAAGCATGATGGATTCCATGACGGAGCGAAGGCCGCGGGCGCCCGTCTCGAGCTTGATGGCCCTGGCGGCCAGGGCCTTCAGGGCGTTGGTCGTGAACTTGAGCTCCACGTTCTCCAACTCGAACATCTTCTGGTACTGCTTGACCAGGGCGTTCTTGGGCTCCTGCAGGATGCGCATGAGGTCGTCCTCGTTCAGCTCCGTCAGGGATGTGATGACCGAGATGCGGCCCGTGAACTCCGGGATGAGACCGTATCGGATGAGGTCCATGGGGTGCACCTGGCGCAGGAGACTGCCGGTCGTGGTCTCCTCCTTGCGGCGGACCTTGGCCCCGAAGCCCATGCTCGAACCCTGCACGCGCTGCTTGACGATGTCCTCCAGGCCGATGAAGGCCCCGCCCACGATGAAGAGGATGTTGGAGGTGTCGAGGCGGATGAACTCCTGCTGCGGGTGCTTGCGGCCGCCCTTGGGGGGGATGTTGGCCACGGTGCCCTCGATGATCTTCAGCAGGGCCTGCTGCACGCCCTCGCCCGACACGTCGCGGGTGATGGAGGGGCTGTCGGACTTGCGGGAGATCTTGTCGATCTCGTCGACGTAGATGATACCCTTGGCAGCGGCCTCCAGGTCGTAGTCGGCGTTCTGCACGAGCTGGACCAGGATGTTCTCCACGTCCTCGCCCACGTAGCCGGCCTCGGTCAGGGTCGTGGCGTCGGCGATGGCGAAGGGCACCTTGAGGATGCGCGCCAGGGTCTGGGCCAGAAGCGTCTTGCCCGAACCCGTGGGTCCGATCAGGAGGATGTTGCTCTTGTCCAGCTCCACGTCGTCCTTGACCCGGGCATGGTACTTGATGCGCTTGTAGTGGTTGTACACCGCGACCGAAAGGATCTTCTTGGCGTCGTCCTGCCCGACCACGTAGTCGTCGAGGGCGGCCTTGATCTCCTGGGGCAAGGGGATGTCCGAGGAGTCCAGGTCTTCCTTGCGGTTGTCGTTTTTCAGAATGTCGTCGCACAGGGCGATGCACTCGTTGCAGATGTACACTTCGGGACCGGCGATGAGGCGCTGCACCTCGTCCTGGCCCTTGCCGCAGAAGGAGCAGCTCAAATCCTTGCCCGTCCTCTTCTTTCTTTCCGCCATGGGATACCTCGTAAAAACTCGATCAAACCTATTATTCCAGTTCCTTGCGCGAAGCCAGGACCTGATCGATGAGCCCGTATGTGCAGGCTTCCTCGCCGCTCATGAAATAGTCTCGCTCCGTGTCCTGCTCCACCTTCTCCAGGGACTGCCCCGTGTGGTTGGCCAGGATGCCGTTCAGCTCGCCGCGCAGGCGGATGATCTCCTTGGCCTGGATGGCGATGTCCGTGGCCTGGCCCTGGAACCCGCCCATGGGCTGGTGGATCATGATGCGCGAGTGCGGCAGGGAGTAGCGCATGCCCTTGGCGCCGGCGGCCAGGAGCACGGCGCCCATGCTCGCGGCCTGGCCGATGCACAGGGTGGCCACGGGCGCGGAGATGTACTGCATGGTGTCGTAGATGGCCATGCCGGCCGTCACGGAGCCGCCGGGGGAGTTGATGTACATGTTGATCTGCTTCTCCGGGCTCTCGGATTCCAGGAAAAGCAGCTGGGCGCAGATGGAGTTGGCGACGTGATCGTCGATGGGCGTGCCCAGGAGCACGATGCGGTCCTTGAGCAGGCGCGAATAGATGTCGTACATCCGCTCGCCGCGGCCGGTGTTCTCGATGACGAATACGGAATTGCTGACCATGAAAGCTCCTGAAACAAACGGGTGAATGCTGGTACCAAAGATTTGAAAAATAACGATCCGGGGCAGGGTGTCAAGGGCTGGGCGGAAGAGGACGCGGCCGTCCGGTGTCTGCCCGCGCATGGCCTGCCGGGACCGGACGCCGCACCGTAAGGAAAGGGCCGGGACAAGACCCGGCCCTTCGTGAGCTTATGCGTCCTGAGCGTCCTGGGCCGCCGGGGGGACCGGCGTGACCTTGGCGTTCTCGTAGATGAGGTCCATGGCCTTGTCCGCCAGAACCCGATCCTTGAGGGGGATCATCAGGTTGTGCTGTTCGTAGTAGTCCTTGATGGAGTGGAAGTCCTGGCCCGTGGAGGCGGCCATCTTCTGCAGGACCATGTCCACTTCCTGCGGCTCCACCGTCAGGCCCTCGGCCGTGGCGATGGCCAGCAGCACCAGGGAGGACTTGACCACGTCCTCGGCCGCGGGGCGGTTTTCGGCGCGCATTTCGGCGGGCGTCTTGCCCAGGGAGTCGAGGCTCTTGCCCTGGCGTTCCAGGCGGCCCTGCAGCTCCACGATCTGCTTGTCGATCTGCTCCTCGACGATGCTCTGGGGCAGCTCGAAGCTGACCTGTGCCTTGATGCCGTCCAGGAGCTTCTTCTGGGCGTCGCCCTTGACCAGCTGCTTGCGGGTCGAGAGGTAGGACTTCTCGATGGCGTCGCGCAGGTCCTGGACCGAGGAGTAGCCGCCGGCCAGCTCGGCGAAGTCGGCGTCGACCTCGGGCAGCTTGCGTTCCTTGATGGCGTGCAGGGTGACCTTCATGGTCACGGTCTGGCCGGCCAGCTTGTCGTTGATGAAGTCGGCCGGGAAGGTCAGTTCCTTCTCCACGGTCTCGCCCGGGGTCATGCCGATGACGATGTCCTCGAACTCGGGCAGGGAGTTGCCCTCGCCCAGGGGCAGCTCGAACTTGTTGGCCGCGATGCCTTCCATGTCCACGCCGTCCTGCATGGCCTGGAAGTCGATGACGGCGATGTCGCCGCTGACGACCTGGCGCTCTTCCCTGATGATCACGGTCTTGGCCATGTTCTGGCGGATGCGCTCGATGACGTCGTCAACCTGCTTGGGATCGACGGCCACCTCTTCCTCCTCGACTTCGAGGCCCTTGTACTCGGGCAGGTCGAAGGCCGGGGCGATCTCGAAGGAGAAGCTGTAGGAGAACTTCTCGTCGCGCTCCATCTCCTTGGCGTCCACGTCGATGCGCGACAGGGGGGAAAGCTTGGTTTCGCCCAGGATCTCGTTGATGTGGTAGTTGATGAGGTCCGTGGTGGCCTCGCCGTAAATCTGCTTGCGGAACTTGGCCTCGATCACGGACGACGGGACCTTGCCCTTGCGGAACCCCTTGATGTCCGCGCCTTTGCGGTACAGGGCCACGGTGGCGGACAGGGCGGCATGCACTTCCTCGACATCCACCTCGACGGTCACCTTGCGCTTGACCGGGGACAGTTCTTCGACTTTGTATTCCATGACTCCACTCCTTGATGATGGGCGCACCCTCGGGGGCCCGGATAGTCTTCTCTGGTGCGGGCGATAGGATTCGAACCTACAAGCTTTTGGCGCCAGCTCCTAAGGCTGGTGCGTTTACCGTTCCGCCACACCCGCAATCCGCAAAAGAGGGTCCATAGACGAGCCTTTGCGGGCCTGTCAACGCATCCATTGGGCGCAAAAGTCAGTTCTCGCCCCTCTTTCGCCCGTCTTTCCGGCCTGTTGAGCTATGTTTGGCTCTCTTTGGCCAGGCGCACGGCCAGGGACGTGTGGCGCAGCCGGCCGCGCTCGTTGCCCAGACCCATGTGCATGGCCCGGCGCGAACCCATGAGCACGGCCAGCTTCCGCGCCCGGGTCAGGCCGGTGTAGATGAGGTTTCTCTGCAGGAGCATGTAGTGCTGCGTGACCACGGGCATCACCACGGCCGGGTATTCGCTGCCCTGACTCTTGTGCACGCTGATGGCGTAGGCCAGGCCGATCTCGTCCAGCTCGTCGAAACCGTACTCCACCTCGCGGCCGTCGAACTCGGCCGTCAGCACCTCGTCCTGGGTGTCGATGCCGGTGATGCGGCCCAGGTCGCCGTTGAAGACGTCCTTGTCGTAGTTGTTCCTGAGCTGCAGGATGCGGTCCCCTTCCCGGTACGTCCGCTGCCCGCGCACGAGTTCCCGGCCGTCGGGGTTGAGGCGCTCCTGCAGGAGGCGGTTCAGGACGACGGTACCGACCTCTCCCTTGTGCATGGGCGTGAGCACCTGCACCTCGGTCATGGGGTCCAGTCCGTAGGCCTCGGGGATGCGTTCGCAGACCATGCGCAGGATAAGTGCCTGCAGCTCGGAAAGGTCCTCCTTCTCGACCCAGAAAAAATCGGCCTTAGGCGGCGCGTGGGGGCTGCCCTGCGGAAATTCGCCCTCGTTGATGCGGTGAGCGTTGACCACGATCATGCTCTCGCGGGCCTGGCGGTAGATGTGCGTCAGGCGCACGGCCGGGATGGTCCCGCTTTCGAGCATGTCGCCCAGGACGTTGCCCGCGCCGACCGACGGCAGCTGGTTCTCGTCGCCGACGAAGACCAGCCGGCAGGTCAGGGGCAGGGCCCGCAGCAGGGCCAGGCACAGCCCGCAGTCGAGCATGGAGACCTCGTCCACGACCATGACGTCGGCCGGGAGCTTCTTGTCCTCGTTGAACTCGAAGCCCGAGGCCGGCTGGTAGCGCAGCAGCCGGTGCAGGGTCACGGCCGTGAAGCCCGTGGCCTCGGACAGGCGCTTGGCCGCGCGGCCCGTGGGCGCGGCCAGGGAGATGCGCAGGCCCAGGGCCTTGAGCGCCCGCACCACCACCCGCGTGATGGTCGTCTTGCCCGTGCCGGGGCCGCCGGTGATGATGGACACCTTGTGTCCGCAGGCCGACTCCACGGCCAGGCGCTGCTCGTCGGACAGGGTCAGGGACTGCCGCTGCTCCTCGCGCTCCACGGCGGCGGAGATCTTCTTCGGGTCCATGCGGATGGCGTGGTCCAGCAGGGCCCGCAGGCGGGAGGCGATCTCGCGCTCTGTCTTGTAGAAATACGTCAGGTACACGGCCTCGGCCACGCCCTTCTCGGGCAGGGGCTCGATGACCAGACGCTTGCGCTCGACCAGGGCGTCGATCTGCTCCTCGATGAGCTCCAGGTCGTGGCAGCCCAGCAGCCGGGCCGCCTCCTCCGCCAGGACGGGCCGGGGCAGGAAGACGTGCCCGGCCCCTTCGGAGGTCTGGCGCAGGCAGTACTCGACGCCGGCCTCCAGACGCTGGGGCGCGTCCTCGGCGAAACCGAGCTTCAAAGCCATCTCGTCGGCCGTGCGGAAGCCGATGCCGTGGATGTCGTAGGCCAGGTCGTAGGGGTTGGCGCGCAGGCGCTGCACCGCGCCGGCGCCGTACTGCCGGAAGATGCGGTGGGCGAAGGTCGTGGCCACGCCGTGGGTCTGCAGGAAGAGCATGAGCCCGCGCACCTCGCGCTTCTCCTGCCAGGACACGACGATGCCCTTGAGCTTGGCCGGTCCGATGCCCTCGATCTCCAGCAGCCGCTCGGGGTCCGAATCGAGAATGTCGAGGATCTGGCTGCCAAAGCGGGCCACGAGCCGGTCCGCCATCTTCTCGCCGATGCCCTTGACCGCGCCCGAGGCCAGGAAGCGCCGGATGCCGCTCAGGGTGGCGGGCATGACGTGCTCGCAGCCCTCGGCCTTGAACTGCCGGCCGAACTTGGGGTGCTCGACCCACTCCCCCGTCAGGCGCAGGGACTCGCCCGGCGCGATGTCGCCCAGGGTGCCCACCACCGTGACCTGGCCCGGCCCGGCCGGGGAATCCAGCCGGGCGATGACGTACCCGTTCTCGGGGTTGTGGTAAACGACGGTGACGACTTCGCCCTGGACGGTGTACATGATCCTAGAGCGACTGCCGGTACTTGAGGGACTGTTTGAGGGTTTCGCGGTCCACGTACTTGATCTCGGAGCCCAGCGGGATGCCCTGGGCCAGGCGCGTCACGGAGACCTGGGGGAAGCCGCGCGTGACCAGGCCGTGCAGGTAGGTGCTCGTGGCCTCGGCCTCCATGGTCGAGCCAAGGGCCAGTATGACCTCCCGCACCTCCCCTTCGCGCAGGATGGATTCCAGCCGCGAGATCTCCAGGGAGCGGGCGTCGACCCCGTCCAGGGGCGAGAGCAGGCCGCCAAGGATGAGGTAACGCCCCTTGAATATCCCGGACTCCTCCATGACCACGAGGCTGTCCCATTCCGAGACCAGGCAAAGCTGTTCGCGGCTGCGCTTGGGGTCGGCGCAGATGTGGCAGGGGTCCGTGTCGGCCAGGGAGCAGCAGCGCGAGCAGATGTGCAGGGCGCTGCGCAGGTTCTCGATGTCCCGGCCGAAGGCGCGCACGGACTCCTCGGGCCACTTGAGCAGCGTCATGGCCATGCGCAGGGCGCTCTTGGGCCCCACTCCGGGCAGGGCCGAGAACTGGTCCACGATCTTTTGCAGGGGTGCGGGAAGTCGCTGCACGAGGGGGTTCCTAGAACAGGCCCGGGATCTTCATGCCGCCGGTGATCTGCGACATCTCGGCCTGCACCGTGTCCTTGCCCTTCTTGATGACCTCGTTGACGGCCGAGAGGATGAGGTCCTGCAGCATTTCCACGTCCTCGAGGACCGCAGGGTCGATCTTCACGGACAGAAGTTCGCCCGCGCAGGTGGCCTTGACCGTGACCATGCCGCCGCCGACGCTCGTCTCGATCTCCTTCTTGCCGGTCTCTTCCTGGGCCTTCAGCATCTTCTTCTGCATGAGCTGGGCCTGCCTGATCAGTTCGTTCATATCTCGTTCTCCTGTGCTTTTCCGTTGATCGGGGGCCGGACCTCGACGATCCTGGCCTGAAATTTCTCCTGGGCCTGCCGCACCACGGGGTCGGCCTGGGCCATCTCCTTGAGCTCGGCGCGGGTCTTGCGCACCTCGGCCACGGGCGTCTCCACCCGCACGTTCACGCCCGGGCCGTAGTAGGCCCGGGCCAGGTCCGTCAGCACGGGCAGGCCGGCCCGCAGGCGGTCGCAGAGGAAGGCGTGGGGGCTCGTCAGCACGAGATTCGCCCCGTTCAGCTCGCCGCGGGCCTTGTCCAGGGCGGGCAGGGGGCGGCTCCCGTCGGGCCGCGCGGCGCAGAAGGCCACGAAACCTGGCCAGGTGCGCGGCCCGGCCGGGGGCGCGGGCATGGACGGGCCGGCCTCGGGACGGGCGCCGAAAGCCGCGCCGTTCTCGCGGACCATGGTCGCCGGGGCCGCAGGCTCGCGCACGTCGCGCGGGGCCGCGGCGGCCTGGCGAGGCGGCGCCTGGACCTGCGGCTGGGCGGGCTGCTGGGCGGCGGGGCGCGGCGTGGGCGCAGGCCGTTGCGGCGCAGCGGTGGGACCGCGCGAAAACCCGTCGGCACGCGGCGCAGGGGACGGGGACGGAGTCTGCGCGGCGCGCGGCGGCGCGGCCTGGCCGGCGGACGCACCCTGGCCGGGCGCGGCGGAGCCCAAGGCCAGCAGGTCCGGCAGGCAGGCCAGGTTCAGAAGCAGAAGCTCCAGGGCCAGGGCCGGCTCCATGCTGGTCAGGACCTTGCGCTGGCTGTCCATGGTCATCTGCCAGGCCGCGTGCAGGTGCCCCAGGCTGAAGCGCGGCGCGAACTCCGCCCAGACGTCGATCTCCTCGGCCGGCAGGTCCATGAGGCCGCGCGCGGCGTCGCCCATCTGGTTCAGCAGAAAGAGGTTGCGCCAGCACCCGGCCAATTCCCGCAGGAAGAAGCCCAGGTCCGCGCCCTGGTCCAGGACCTCGGTCAGCAGGGCGTGGAGGCCCCGCAGGTCGCGGCCGTGCACGCACGCAACGAGGCGCGCGAAGATCTCGCCGCCGGCCAGCCCCAGAACCTCGCGCACGTCGGCCAGGGTCAGGCTTTCCGAGCCCAGGGCCAGCACCTGGCCCAGAAGCGACATGCTGTCGCGCACCGAACCCGCCCCGCGACGGGCGATGAGGGTCACGGCCGAAGGCTCGGCCGCAATGGCCTCGCGCTCCAGCACGCCGCCCAGGTGGCGCACCAGGTCGGCCTGGGGCAGACGCTTGAAGACGAAATGCTGGCAGCGGCTGACGATGGTCTGGGGAAATTTCTCGGGCTCGGTGGTGGCCATGATGAAAGTCACGTGCCCGGGCGGCTCCTCCAGGGTCTTGAGGAGCGCGTTGAAGGCCGCCTTGGAGAGCATGTGCGCTTCGTCGATGATGATGACCTTGTAGCGGCACTCCAGGGGCGCGTAGCCCACGTCCTCCTTGAGGCGGCGAACGTTGTCCACGCCGGTGTTGGAGGCGCCGTCAATCTCGACCACGTCCACGGCCGCGCCGAGGGTGATCTGGCGGCAGACCGGGCACTGGTTGCAGGGCTCCTCGGCCGGGCCGTTCTGGCAGTTGAGGGCCTTGGCGAAGATGCGGGCCAGGGTGGTCTTGCCCACCCCGCGCGTGCCGCTGAACAGGTAGGCGGGAGCCACCCGCCCCGTGGCCGCGGCGCGGGACAGGATGCGCTTGACGGAGTCCTGGCCGGCCACTTGGGCGAAACTCTGGGGGCGGTAACGGGCGGTGAGGCTTTCCTGGCTCATGGTGTGATCGGCGGGTGCGGAAATTGACGAAACGCCGGGCGCAGGCAGGCCGCGCCCGGCGGGCAATAACGGGAGGCTAGAAGCTGTAGCGGGCCAGCCACTGGCCGTACTTGGGGTTCTCGCCGCGCAGGACCTTGAAGTAGGCGTCCTGCAGGGCTGCCGTGACCGGGCCGCGGCTGCCCTGGCCGATGACGCGGCGGTCCACCTCGCGGATAGGCGTAATCTCGGCCGCGGTGCCGGTGAAGAAGGCCTCGTCGGCGCAGTACAGCTCGTCGCGAGTGAAGCGGTCCTCGACCACGGTGTAGCCCAGGTCCTCGGCCAGGATCATGACGGACTCGCGGGTGATGCCCGAGAGGATGGAGCCCAGCGGCGAGGTCTTGATGACGCCCTTGCGCACGATGAAGATGTTCTCGCCCGTGGCCTCGGACACGTAGCCCTCGGCGTCGAGCATGAGGGCCTCGTTGTAGCCGTCGGCCAGGGCCTCGCGCTTGGCCAGCACGGAGTTGACGTAGTTGCCGCAGGTCTTGGCCTTGGTCATCATGACGTTGACGTGGTGGCGCGTGAAGGACGAGGTCTTGACGCGGATGCCCTTCTCCAGGGCCTCGGCGCCGAGGTACGCGCCCCAGGGCCAGGTGGCGATGATGGTCTGGATGGGGTTGTCGCCCGGGTAGACGCCCATGACGCCCGCGCCGATGAAGGTCAGGGGCCGGATGTAGCCCTCGGACAGTCTGTTGACCTTGAGGGTCTCGATGATGGCCGCGCTGATCTGGTCCTGGGTGAAGGGGATGGTCATCTCGTTGATCTTGGCCGACAGGAAGAGGCGCTCCACGTGCTCCTGCAGCCGGAACACGGCCGAGCCGCCGTCGGTGCAGGCGTAGCAGCGAATGCCCTCGAACACGCCCACGCCGTAGTGCAGGGTGTGGGTCAGGACGTGGACCTGGGCTTCGTCCCAGGGCACGAGTTTGCCGTCGAACCAAATCTTGTCTGCTTTCTGAACCATGAAATCCTCCTCGCGGTGGGCGTCGTTGTGGCGCGGCGGGGCGCGCGGCCCCGAGCGTCGCGGAACACTAGGTCAAGGCGCAGGTCCCGGTCAAGGGAGCCCCCCCGCGACCGCGGGGCCCCTACGAATCCTTGTCGTGGCTGGAGCGGAAGATCATGCGGATGGGCGTCTTGTCCATGCGGAAGACCTTGCGCAGCTGGTTCTCCAGGTAGCGCACGTAGCTGCCGCCGAAGAGCTTCTCGTCGTTGACGAAGAAGACGAAGGTCGGCGGCCGGGAGTCGGCCTGGGTCATGTAGTAGATCTTGCCGCGCCGCCCGCCCATGACCGGCGGCTGGTGCCGCTCGGTGACCATCTTGACCAGGCGGTTCAGCTCGCCCGTGGTCACGCGCTGGCCGCACTGCTCCCAGAGCTTCTCAATGAGCGGCAGGAGCCCGCCCAGGCCCGCCATGGACACCGACGACGAATAGAGCACGGGCACGTGACCGCAGAATGCGAACTGGTCCACCAGGTCTTTCTTGGTCTTGGCCAGTTGATCCTTGGTCAGGAGGTCGATCTTGTTGACCACGATGATGAAGGGGATCTTCTCCGTGTCCAGAAAGGACAACAGCCGCTTGTCCTGCCCGACCACGCCGTCCATGACGTCGAGCACCAGCACGACCACGTCGGCCTGCTTGGCGGCCTGCATGGAGTGCACGACGCTGAAGTATTCCAGGGAATCGGTGACCTTGGACTTGCGGCGCACCCCGGCGGTGTCGACGAAGGTGTAGGTCTTGCCGCCGCGCTGCACGGTCACGTCCACGCAGTCGCGGGTGGTCCCGGCCTCGGCGCTGACCATGAGCCGCTTCTTGCCCAACAGCGCGTTGATGGTCGAGGACTTGCCCGCGTTGGGCCGCCCGAGCAGGGCGACCTTGAGACCGCCCTGAGGCTGCTCCACACCCTCGCACAGGTCCTTCGGCAGCGCGGTCTCGATCATGTCGCGCAGATCGCCCATGCCGAAACCGTGGGCCGCGGACACGCACTGCAGGGGAAAACCCAGCGCGTAGAAATCCGCCGCCAGAGCCTCCTCCTGTTCGGGGCCGTCGACCTTGTTTATGATGACGCGCACTTCCTTGCCGCTTTGGCGCAGATACTGCCCGACCTGCTCATCCTGGGGATGCAGCCCGGCGCGGCCGTCGACGATGAACAGGATCAGATCCGCCCCGGCCATGGCCTCCCGGGCCTGCTCGAAGATGCTGATCTCGATCTCGTCGCTGGAGTCGGGGACAAGTCCGCCCGTGTCGATGAGCATGTAGGCGCGCGTTTCGCCGCGCACCTCGCTGAAGATGCTGTCCCTGGTCACGCCGGCCATGTCGTGGGTGATGGAGACCCGCTTCTTGATGAGGCGGTTGAAAAGGGTGGATTTGCCCACGTTGGGACGCCCGATGAGGGCCACCATGGGAAGCTGCTGGTTCATGGTCTGCGTTCCTGGCCGATGATCTCGGCGATACTCGATGTGTATGGCGGGGAAAGCACCCCGCGTTCGGTGACGATGCCCGTGATCAGGGAGTGATCCGTGACGTCGAAGGCGTAGTTGAAAACCGGGACCCCGTCGGGCGTGATCTGGGTGCCCCCAACGTGGGTCACTTCCAGGGGCGTGCGGTCCTCGATGGGGATGAGGGAGCCCTCAGGCGTGGCCAGGTCGAAGGTGGAGCTGGGCGCGGCCACGTAGAAGGGAATGCCGTAGTGCCGGGCCAGGATGGCCACGCCGGACGTTCCGATCTTGTTGGCAACGTCGCCGTTGGCCACGATGCGGTCGGCCCCGACCACGACCTTCTGCACCAGCCCGCGCTTCATGAGCAGCGAGCAGGCGTTGTCGCAGGCCACGGTCACGGGGATGCCGTCCTTGTGCAGTTCGTAGGCAGTCAGGCGCGCGCCCTGCAGGAAGGGCCGGGTCTCGTTGGCGATGACGGAAATTTTCTTGCCCATGTCCACGGCCCCGCGAATGACGCCCAGGGCCGTGCCGTACCCGGCCGTGGCCAGGGCGCCGGCGTTGCAGTGGGTCATGACCGTGTCGCCGTCGGCCAGGAGTTCCCCGCCGAAGCGGCCCATGGCCTTGTTCATGGCGATGTCCTCGGCGTGGATCTTCTGCGCCAGGGCGAGCCAGACGTCGCCCAGCTCGCGCGGGTCGGCCACGCCGCTTGCGGCGCCGCGCATCTCGTTCACGGCCCAGGCCAGGTTGACGGCCGTGGGCCGCGCCTGGGCCAGGAGGCCGAGCAGCCGGCCGAGTTCGTTCGTCCAGTAGGCCCCGGCGGCCATGGCCTGCTTCAGGGCAATGCGGCAGCCGTAGGCCGCCGTCACGCCGATGGCCGGCGCGCCGCGTACGACCATGGTCTGCAGGGCGTAGATGACGTCCTCCACGGTGCGGCAGGCGTAGGTCTCCTCCACCAGAGGGAGCTTGCGCTGGTCGAGCAGAAGCAGGACGCAGGCCTCAGCGTCGAATCGGATGTGGTCTTCCATGAGAGTCCTTTTCAAGAGAGAATGGGAATTATGGGAGTCATGAGATGTATGGAGTTTTGTGCATAAGTCCCATGACTCCCACGATTCCCATCCTCTTTTCCCAAAAAAAACCGGGCCACCAAGCAGCCCGGTTTCCACAGACAGGGGCGGAGCCGCTTCTTCAGGAGCGCTCGGTCACTTCCACCAGGTGGTAGCCGAACTGCGTCTTGACCGGTCCGTGAACCACGCCCACGGCTTCGTTGAAGCAGACGTGGTCGAACTCGGGCACCATCTGGCCCGGGCCGAAGGTGCCCAGGTCGCCACCGCGGCGGCCCGACGGGCACTGGGAATAGTTGCGGGCGAGTTCGGCGAAGTCTCCGCCTTCCTCGGTGATCTTCTTCTTCAGAGCCTGGCAGACCTCTTCGGTCGCCACCAGGATGTGACGGGCACGTGCTTTGGCCATGGTGATCTCCTTGATTTTTTCGTGGCCCTAACCCGATGCCCGCCGCTTGGCAAGACGCCTCAGGCGTAGCTCAACATGTGCGCCGCGACCTTGTCCATGTCCACGGGGCGCCGGTACATGGCCCCGTCCCTGCACTGCGGCAGGAGCGTCTCCTTGGACGGCCGCTGCTCGCGGTAGATGACGCCGATGGGGATTTCCTCGCCGAAGACCATGGCCGTCTTCATGGCCTCGTCCCAGTTCGCGGGGTCGTGGGAGACCTCCTTGCAGCGGGACTTGTACCAGGCGAAGGTGTTGACCTTGTTGAAGGAGATGCAGGGCGAGTGCATGTCCACCAGGGAGAAGCCCTTGTGCTGCATGGCCGCGACGATGGTCGCGGCGGCGTGCTCCTTGAAGCCCGAAAAGGACCTGGCCACGAAGGACGCGCGCATGGCCACGGCCACGGCCACGGGGTTGAAGGGCTGGTCGAACACGCCCAGGGGGTTGTTCTTGGTCACGTGGCCCGTCATAGTCGTGGGGCTCGCCTGGCCCTTGGTCAGGCCGTAGATCTGGTTGTTGTGCACGATGAGGGTGATGTCCAGGTTGCGGCGGATGGCGGCCAGCAGGTGGTTGCCGCCCTCTCCGTAGGAGCAGCCGTCGCCCGACTCCACGACGACCTTGAGCTCAGGGTTGACGAGCTTCAAGGCCTGGGCCGGCGGCAGGGCGCGGCCGTGCAGGCCGTTGAAGCCGTTGCCGCGGACGTAGTGCACGATCTTGGCCGCCTGGCCGATGCCCGAAACCACGGCGAACCGATGCGGTTCGAGATCCTGCCGGGCCAGGGCGTCCTTCAGGGCCAGGAGCACGTCGTGGTTGCCGCAGCCCGGGCACCAGGCCGTGACGTGTTCGCCGTATATCTTGCTGTCGATCATAATGCCTCCAGGATGGGCGCCAGGCGCTCCAGGACG
Organism: Desulfomicrobium escambiense DSM 10707; assembly: GCF_000428825.1. Lineage (NCBI taxonomy): Bacteria > Pseudomonadati > Thermodesulfobacteriota > Desulfovibrionia > Desulfovibrionales > Desulfomicrobiaceae > Desulfomicrobium > Desulfomicrobium escambiense. The sequence continues at coordinate 74,835 of NZ_AUAR01000015.1, forward strand.
TAGCCGGCCGTCAGGGCCCGGCCGTCGTAGCGCAGGACGGAGTTGGCGATGTGGAAACCCGTGGTCTCGCGCAGCAGCCGCGCGAACTGAGCCGTGCTGTTGCCCTCCACGGCCACCACGCATTCCGCCGCGTGCAGGCGCTGCAGGAAGGTTTCGGGCGCCAGGGGCCAGACCTGGGTGAAGCACAGGCTCGCGGCTTTGACGCCCCGCCCCTGCAGAATTCCTGCGACTTCGCGCAGGACTTCGCCCGAGGAGCCCCAGCCCACCAAGAGCAGGTCGGACTCGTCCTCGCCCGTGAAGACGGGCGGCAGGACCTCCGCCTGCAGCACGTCCATCTTGGCCAGGCGCTTGTCCTGCATGCGCACGCGGATGTCCGCGGCCTCGATGATGTGCCCCTGCTCGTCATGCTCGTGGCAGTCGGCCAGGACCAGGCTCTTGCCGTGGCCCGGGATGCGGCGCGGCGAAACGGGCGCGGACCAGTCGTAACGGTGGTAGCCGTCCGGGTCCGCGTCGCTCAGGTCGGGCTCTGCCACGGACGGCAGGGAGCCGAGGTCGAAGGGCTCTACGGACCGCACGGCGCTGGCCAGGTACTGGTCCGAGAGGATGAAGACCGGCCCCTGGGATTTCTCGGCCAGGTCGAAGGCCTTGTGCGTGAGGTGAAAGCAGTCCGCAACATCGGCCGGAGCCAGGATGGCGCGGTGGAACTCGCCGTGGCCGGCGCGCAGGACCAGCTCCAGGTCGGCCTGCTCCGTGCGCGTGGCCAGGCCCGTGGCCGGGCCGGGACGCTGGGCCACGGCGAAGACCACGGGCATCTCCATAACCCCGGCCAGGCTGACCGCCTCGGTCATCAGGGCAAAGCCGCCGCCCGAAGTGGGCACGATGCTGCGGGCCCCGCCAAAGGACGCGCCCAGGGCCATGTTGGCCGCCGCGATCTCATCCTCGGCCTGCTCCACCACCACGCCCATGTCCACGGCCACCTGCGCCAACCCCTCGGCGATGGAGGTGGCCGGCGACATGGGGTAGTAGCCGCAGAAGCGCACCCCGGCGGCCAGGGCGCCCAGAACCAGGGCCTGGTTGCCGTCCATGGCCAGCCGGGTCACGGAGTCGCCCTCGCCCGGCAGGGGCAGAGACGGCGTGTTGTCCGCGGCCCACCGCATGGACGCGGCCAGGACATCCAGGTTGCTGGACACGATCTGGTCGCCCTTGGCCCGGAAGTTGTCCGCCACAAGCTCCCGCAGGATGTCCGCCTCGATGCCGAGCATGGCGCCGAGCACGCCCATCAGGGCCACGTTGCGGAATACCGGCCGTGCGGCAAGCTCAGCGAAGGGAACGCCTATGAGGCCGGGTTCGGGCGCCATGTCCCAGCCGCCGTCGACGAGAATGACGGCCCCCTCGGCGAGCCTTTCCCGGTGCAGGTCCACGCTCTCGCGGCTCATGGCCGCCAGCAGATCGAAGGTATCGGGAGGACCCTGCACCGGCCGCGACGCCAGGCGCATGCGAAAATTGTTGTGCCCCCCGCGCACGCGGGACATGACGTGCTGCACGGTCAGCAGGTGGCGTCCGGAACGGACCACGGCCTTGCCCAGGAGTCCGGCCACCGTGTCCAGGCCCTGGCCGGCCTCTCCCCCCAGTATCAGATGAAGTTCTTCGCGCACGAATCTCTCCTTGGTTTCCCGTGGCCGCGACAACGCCGCACGGAAGTGAGCATGATGGCCCCTTTCGTTGCACATTTCGGCCATGGAGACAACCGCGGCCTGCCGTTTGTCACGAAAACGATCAGGCACAGGCTTTACGCCACAGCGCGAAATCCTTAATGCAGACCCGTCCGCACACCTTTCAAGGAAACGATCATGTCCTCAGAGCATTTCGTCATCGGCATCGACACCGGCGGCACCTACACCGACGCCGTGGTCCTCGACCGGCGCACCGGCCGGGTCGTGGCCTGCGCCAAGGTGCCGACCACGGCCCACGACCCGGCCCTGGCCATCGGCCGCGCCCTCGCGGACGTCCTGGCCGCTTCGGGCGCGGAACCGGAACGGATCGGGCTGGTCACGGTGTCCACCACCCTGGCCACCAACGCCCTGGTGGAGGACAAGGGCGCCGAGGTCGGACTCTTCGTCATCGGCCACGACAAACGCCTGCACGTCCCGGCGGCCGACTCGCGTTTCATCCCCGGCGGCCACAAGGCCCGGGGCGTGGAGGTCGAACCCCTGGGCATGGAGTTTCTGCTGAAGGGTATCTCCGCCATGCGCGGTCATGTGGACGCCTACGCCGTCTGCGCCCTGCTGGCCTTCGACGACCCGACCCACGAGCTCGTCGCGGCCAAGGCCATCGAACTGACGGACCCCAAGCCCGTGTTCTGCTCCCACCAGGCCAGCAGCCTGCCCGGCATCGAGGAGCGCGCCTCCACGGCAGTGCTGAACGCCCGCCTGCTGCCCGTCATGCAGGACTTTCTGCAGAGCATCGCCCGCTCCATGCAGCGTCTGGGCCTCTCCTGCCCCGTGCGCATCGTGCGCGGCGACGGCAAAAGCATGGACCTGGACCAAGCCCTGCGCAACTCGTCGTCCACCGTGGCCAGCGGCCCGGCGGCCACGGCCCTGTTCGGCGCCGACGCTGCGGCCGGCGACACGGCCGTCATCGTCGACGTGGGCGGCACCACCACGGACATCACCCTCATCCGCGACGGCCGTCCCGTCATCCGCGAGGAGGGCATGACCATCGGCGCCTGGCGCACCCATGTGCAGGCCGTGGAGATGTACACCGTGGGCCTGGGCGGGGACAGCGTGGCGCAGGTCTCGAACGGACTGATCTCCCTCGGTCCGGCCCGGGTCGTGCCCCTGTCCCAGGCCGGGCTGCATCTGGAAGGTGCGGCCCTTGACGCCGTGGAGAATCCGGCGGACTGGCTTGGGACGGACATGCGCGGGCAGTGCGTGCACCTGGCCCCGGGGACCGTCCCCGGCGACGACCCGATCCTGCGCCGGCTGGCGGAACGCGGCCCGGCCACGCCCTGGCAGCTGCGCCGGGACATCGGCATGGCCGAATCCAGCCTGGAGAAGGCCATCGCCCGGCTGCAGGCCGCACGAAGGGTCGTGTCCTGCGGCTTCACGCCCACGGACGCGCTGCACGTGCTGGGGCGCCTCAGTCTCGGCAACGCGGACGTGTCCCTGCGGGGGGCGAAGGTCCTGGCGGAACTGTGCGGCATGGCCCCCGAGGAGTTCTGCCTCCGGGTGCTCGAAAAGGCCGAAGGAACCATCGCCGCCACCATCCTCGAAGCCCTGAGCACGCGCGAGGTCGGGCCGGCCCTGGCCAGGTTCATGGGACAGTCCGGACAGAGCCCCCTTCTGGACATTTCCATCCGCCTCAAGGCGCGGATCATCGGCATCGGCGCGGCCGCGCCGTTCCTGCTGCCGGCGGTGGCCAGACGCCTGGGCACAGAAGTCGTCTTTCCGGACCATTACGAAGTCGGCAACGCCCTGGGCGCGGCCGTCATGGACAGCATCAACGCGGAGGCTTGAACATGCATTTCAGGGAACAGTGTTTTGCGGCGGCCATGGAAATCTGCAGCGAGAGCGAAGCGGCCGAGGTCGTCCACGGCTGGGTGCCCGGCGGACCCGGGTTCGTGGTCCACGCCTGGGCCGAGATCGAGGGCGGCGTCTACGACCTGACCGAAAGCGACCAGCCCATGCGCAAGGCCGACTACTACGCCCGCATGGGCGTGCGCCCGGAGCTGACCCGCCGCTACTCCCGGGTCGAGTACTTCACCCTCATGGCCGAGACCGGGAGCCTCGGGCCCTTCGACAAGGACCTCTTCTTCGCCAACGAAACGACCACACTGGCCCGGGGATGACCCTGCCCTTCGCCGGTGAGGTCGCGGCCCTGGCCGCGGCCTTCATCTGGTCCGTGGCGACCTTCCTCTACACCCGCACGGGCAACCGCGCCCCGGCCGTGTTCCTGAACCTGGTCAAGGGCGCCGTGGCCGTGGCCATGCTCACGGCGACCATCCTGGTCCTGGACGACGCGGCGCCGGACCTGACGGCGTCGCAGTGGCTGTGGCTGGCCGGCAGCGGCGTCGTGGGCATCAGCATCGGCGACAGCGCGTATTTCTCGGCCATCAAGCGCATCGGCCCCAGCCAGACGCTCCTGATCGAGTCCCTGGCACCGCCGCTGACGGGGGTGCTCGGCATGTTCTTCCTGGGCGAAGCCATCGGCCTGACGGCCTGGCTCGGCATCTTCCTGACCATGTCGGGCATCCTGTGGGTGGTCACGGAGCACCGGCCGCGCCAGCGCCCGAACCTCCCCGGCCTGGCCTTCGCCGCTCTGGCCGCCCTGTGCCAGGCCCTCGGCATGATCCTTTCCCGGCAGGTCATGGTCACCTCCGAGGTCACGCCCCTGTGGGCCGCCCTGGTCCGCCTGGGCGCCGCCAGCCTCGTGCTGTGGGCCGTCATGCCCGTGATCAGGCCGGGGCTGGTGCTGAACCGCGAAACCTGGCGGGACGTGGGCACCGCGCGCCACGGCTGGGCCCTCTTCACCCTGGCCGTGTTCCTGGGCACGTTCCTGGGCATCTGGCTGCAGCAGGCCTCCCTTAAGCTGACCAGCGCGGCCGTGGCCCAGACCCTCATCTCCGTCAGCCCCCTCTTCGCCCTGGGCCTGGCCAGGCTTGGGGGGCACCCCGTGTCCCGGCGCAGCGTCGTCGGCGCCCTGGTCACCCTGTGCGGGGTGGCCCTCTTCTTCCGCTGATCCGCCCCCTTCCCCCGTGGCGGCGCACTGGCGGAGCGACGGGCGGCAGGGCTTGCGTTTTGGCTTCGTCCTGCTATTTCTGACGGCTCCGGACCCGGACATTCATCCCCAGGGGAGCCCCATGACAGATCAGTTTTCCTGTCCCGTGCAGACCCAGGCCGACCCCGTCAGCCTGGTCGTCTTCGGCGCCACCGGGGATCTGGCCATGCGCAAGATCTACCCTGCTCTGGCCTCCCTGTGCCGCAACCAGCTCCTCAGCCACGACACGCGCATCCTGGCCGTGGGCCGCACGGAGATGGACACGGAACAGTACAGAAACCTGCTCGGCGACAGGCTGGCCGGAGCCGTCCCCTCCTCGTGCCTGGCGGATCTCGCCCCCAGGGTGAGCTACCTGCGCATGGACCCTGAGGACCCCGCCTCGGCCCGCTTCCTGGCCCTGGCCCTGAACGAGCTGGACGGCGGCGCCAAGGACCGCCTCTTCTACCTCGCCGTGCCGCCGTCGGCCTACATCCCCCTGGCCACGGCCATCGGCGAGGCCGGCCTGGCCCGACAGGACGAGGACCGGCGCGTGCGCATCGTCGTGGAAAAGCCCTTCGGCCGCGACCTGCCCACGGCCCGTGAGCTGGACGATGTCCTGCACCGCTATTTCCGGGAGAGCCAGATCTTCCGCATCGACCACTACATGGCCAAGGAAACGGTGCAGAACGTCCTGCTGCTGCGCTTCGCCAACGCCCTTTTCGAGCCCGTCTGGAACCGCCGCTACATCGACCACATCCGCATCACCGCGGCCGAGGACCTCGGCATCGGCCACCGCGCCGGGTTCTACGACCAGGCCGGGGTCCTGCGGGACATGTTCCAGAACCACATGATGATGCTCCTGGCCCTGTGCGCCATGGAGCCGCCGTCCCTGTTCGACGCCGAACTGGTCCGCGACGAGCGCTCCAAGGTCTTCCGCTCCCTGCGCCCCCTGGACCTGGAGCGCCTGGACGAGCAGCTGATCCTGGGCCAGTACGGGCCGGGCATGGTCGACGGCAAAACCGTGCCCGGCTACCTGCAGGAGCCCGGCGTGCGGCCGGACTCGACCACGCCGACGTTCGCCTGGATGAAGGTCTATCTGGACAACTGGCGCTGGCAGGGCGTGCCCTTCCACCTCTGTTCGGGCAAGCGCCTGGCGGCCAAGCACACCGAGATCTCGGTGCAGTTCAAGAGCGTGCCCGTGTCCATGTTCCGCAAGACCCACGGCGGCGCCATCCCGCCCAACAGACTGGTCATCGGCATCCACCCGCACGAGGTGGTCCGCCTGGAGGTCCAGACCAAAGGCCAGGGCTCGCGGCTGTGCCTGCAGGGCCAGTCCATGGAGTTTTCCTATGGCGCGGCCTCGGACCTCGGGCGCCTGGACGACTACGCCAAGGTGCTGCTGGACTGCATCACCGGCGACCAGACCCTCTTCTGGCGCCAGGACGCCGTGGAGCTGTGCTGGGGCTTTCTGACCCCGGTTCTCGACCGCTGCGACTGCGCGGATGACGCCTTGCCCCTGCACACCTACGTCGCCGGAGGGCCCGGACCAAGGGAGGCGGACCGCGCCACGCCCTAAAGGGCCACAATTTTCAGCACAACGGACGCACCACCCGCAACCATCAACCCGACACGCATCAGGAGGACCCATGGCCGGTTTCGAAGGCATCAAATGGGCCGGTTCCCAGGCACGCTACACGCTCCACGACAAGGCCTTCGCCATGGTGCCCACGGCCGACAAGGTCCCGGCGGTTTCCCGCTCCATCCACTACGGGATCTGTCTGGCTTTCGAGGGCATCCGCTACTTCATCGGCCCGGCCGAGGACGGCAGCCTGCACATCCAGTTCCTGAACCTGCACAAAAACCTGCAGCGCTTCCGCCGCTCCATCTCCTTCAATCTCGGCACGGCCCAGCAGGCCATGGTACCGACTGAAGAGGAGCTCGAAGGCCTGATCCTGCACTACCTGCGCAGCCCCGAACTGGCGGATTTCATCAGGGACATGGGCGAGACAGGCGGCCAGGGCTACCTGCGCCCCTTCACCGTGGACGAGTCCCAGTCCATTGGTGTGACCTTCCCCGAACGCCCGTCCATCCGCATGGTCACCTGCACCTACGACCGCTACCTGGGCGAGCCCTTCAGCGGCGTGGTCGTGCCCAACCTGGTGCGGGCCGTGGGCGCCAACGGTACGGGCAACCTGAAGCTCGGCGTGAACTACCTCCTGAGCGTCAAGGCCGTGGACGAGGCCAAAAGCATCCTGCCCGAGGCCAGTTCCGCCCTGTTCCTGGACGACCGACTGGACCTGCCCCTGCGCGACCGCCGCATCACGGAATGGGACTCGTCCTGCTGCCTCATCGCTCTGGCGGACGGCACGGTGGTGAAGATTCCCGAGAGCCCGCTCATCCTTCCTTCGGTGACCATCCAGGGCATCTGCGCCATCCTGCGCGAGGACGGCGTGACCGTGGAGGAGCGGGACATAACCTACGGCGAGTTCATGGCCCGGGCCGAGGCCGGGGAGATCGCGGCCATCGCCTCCATCGGCACGGCCGGCATCCTGAACCGGGCCCAGCGCCTGATCATGATCGACGAGAACAACGCGCCCTGCTGCGAGCTGCGCGCCCAGACCGGCCACCCCATGTACCACGCCCTGGGCAGGGCCAGGCAGACCTACTGGGACATCTACCAGGACAAGGCCCCGGTACCGGCGGGAATGACCCTGCAGAGCTACCTGATCTGAAAGCGCCGAACGCCTGAAAAGCGTTCTGGCAAGGCGCGCTCGTGCCCAGCATGGGTAAACCGATTTTGAAGGGCGAAGTGTAGCCGACTACATGAACCCTTCAAAATCGGTGAGCAACGCAGTCCAGAACGCTTTTCAGGTGTTCGGCTGTTGACAACCGGGCCCGGACCCCATATCAGGCTTCCCACACGTGGGGATGTAGCTCAGCTGGGAGAGCGCTGCGTTCGCAATGCAGAGGCCAGGAGTTCGATCCTCCTCATCTCCACCACAGGAAAAATCAGGGTCTGGATGTAAAAATCCGGGCCCTTTTCTCATTTCCTGTCCCCAGGACACCGACTCCAATCCATTCTATCGCCTATAATTCTTGACACTTCAAAGTTGATCGGGCTTAGGTACCAGGCTGCAACACATAGAGCTTCCTCGAACCGGAAGCCTCCTGCCTCTGTAACCAAGACACGATCATGGCACTCAAGAAATCCGAACTCTACTCCTCGCTCTGGCAATCCTGCGACGAACTGCGCGGCGGCATGGATGCCAGCCAGTACAAGGACTACGTCCTCGTCCTCCTGTTCATCAAATACATCTCTGACAAATACGCGGGCCAGCCGTACGCGCCCATAACCATCCCGCAAGGCGCGAGTTTTGCCGACATGGCCGCCATGAAGGGCAAGAGCGATATCGGCGACCAGATCAACAAAAAGATCCTCGCGCCCTTGGCAGCCGCCAACAAGCTCTCGGACTTCCCGGACTTCAACGACGCCACCAAGCTCGGCACCGGCAAGGAGATGGTCGACAGGCTGACCAACCTCATCGCCATCTTCGAGAATCCGGTCCTGGATTTTTCAAAGAATCGGGCCGACGGCGACGACATTCTGGGCGACGCCTACGAATACCTCATGCGCCACTTCGCCACCGAAAGCGGCAAGAGCAAGGGGCAGTTCTACACCCCCGCCGAGGTCAGCCTGATCATTGCCCAGATCCTGGGCGTCCGCGAGGCCCAAACCTCCGCCAACACCTCGGTCTATGACCCGACCTGCGGTTCGGGTTCGCTCCTGCTCAAGGTCGCCCACGAAGCGCCCACACCCGTGACCCTCTACGGGCAGGAGAAGGACGCCGCCACCAGCAGTCTGGCGCGCATGAACATGATCCTGCACGACAACCCCACCGCCCTCATCGTGCAGGGCAACACCCTGGCCGACCCGAAGTTCACGGACAACGGGGCCCTCAAGACATTCGACTACGTAGTCGCCAATCCGCCCTTTTCCGACAAGCGCTGGACCAGCGGGCTCGATCCGGAAAACGACGCGCACGGCCGCTTCCAGTCCTTCGGCGTGCCCCCGGCCAAGCAGGGGGATTACGCCTATCTGCTGCACATCGTGCGGTCGCTGAAAAGCACCGGCAAGGGTGCGTGTATCCTGCCCCACGGCGTGCTCTTCCGGGGAAACGCCGAGGCCGACATCCGCCGCAATCTGGTGCGCAAGGGCTACATCAAGGGCATCATCGGCCTGCCCGCCAACCTCTTCTACGGCACGGGCATCCCGGCCTGCATCATCGTCATCGACAAGGCCGAGGCCGCAAGCCGCAAGGGCATCTTCATGATCGACGCCAGTTCCGGCTTCATGAAGGACGGTCCCAAGAACCGCCTGCGCGCCCAGGACATCCACAAGATCGTGGATGTGTTCACCAAGGGGCTGGAATTTCCCAAATACTCGCGCATGGTCAGCCTGGAGGAGATCGAGAAGAACGACTTCAACCTGAACCTGCCGCGCTACATCGACAGCCAGGAGCCCGAGGACCGTCAGGATATCGAAGGCCATCTGCGCGGGGGCATCCCCCAGGCCGACGTGGACGCCCTGGCCCGGTACTGGGAGGTCTGCCCCGGCCTCAAGTCCGCGCTCTTCGCGCCCAATCGGCCGGGATACCTGAATCTCTCGGTGGACAAGGCCGGCATCAAACCCGCCATCTACGAACATCCCGAATTCGCGGCGTTCATCGCCGACATGCAGGCCCACTTCACGCGATGGCGAGACGCGGCCTGCGCCACTCTCAAAAACCTCGTGCCCGGCTTCGCGCCCAAGGATCTGGCCGTGCGCCTGTCCGAAGAACTGCTGTCCCACTACACCGGCCGCGCGCTCATCAAGCACTACAACGTGTACCAGCACTTCATGGACTACTGGGCCGCGACCATGCAGGACGACTGCTATCTCATAGCGGCCGACGGCTGGAGTGCCAGGACCTACCGCATCATCGAGACGGACAAGAAGGGCAAGACCAAGGACAAGGGCTGGACCTGCGACCTCGTTCCCAAGCCCCTGATCGTGGCCCGCTACTTTGCCAGGGAACAGGCCGCGCTGGACGCTCTGACGGCGGATTTGGAAACCGTGTCCGGCCGCATGGTCGAACTGGAAGAGGAACACGGCGGGGACGAGGGCGCATTCGCCGAGCTGGACAAGATCAACAAGGCCTGCGTCAGCGTCCGGCTCAAGGAGGTCCGCTTCGACGCAAACTCCAAGGAAGAAACCAGGATTCTGAACGCATGGCTCAAACTCTGCCAGCAGGAAGCGGACCTCAAAAAGAAGGTCAAGGAGGCCGAAGCCGACCTCGATACGGCGGCCTACCGGCACTACCCCAAACTGACCGAAGCCGAGATCAAAACCCTGGTGGTGGAAGACAAATGGCTGGCCAGTTTGGAAGCCGCCATCCACGGCGAAATGGACCGCATCAGCCAGGCTCTGACCCGACGTGTGCGGATGCTGGCCGAACGCTACGCCAAACCGCTGCCGCAGCTGGTGGGAGAAGTGGAAGCACTGGCGGCCCGCGTCGATGCGCACCTCCGACGAATGGGGGTAGCATGAAGACAAACTCGCCCACGCTTCCCGCAGACTATGCACAGTGGCTGGCCGACCTCAAACGTCGTATCGCCGGAACCCGGCAGCGCGTCGTGCTGGCGGCCAATGCCCAGCAAATTCAGCTTTATCACGAACTCGGCCGCGACATTCTCGCGCGTCAGGCCCAGGAAGGCTGGGGGGCCAAGGTCATCGACCGTCTCTCCGTCGATTTGCGTAGCGCCTTTCCGGACATGAAGGGGCTGTCCAGCCGCAATCTCAAATATATTAAGTACTTTGCAGAGCTGTGCCCGGACGGTCATTTTGGGCAGCAGTCTGCTGCCCAAAATGACCGTGGTTCCATGAGAAAGCCTGTCCTCACGATCTGGAAGGAGGCGCGCAACCATGAAACCCGGCAATAAATGCCCGCAAGGGTATAAACAGACCGAAGTTGGCGTTATTCCGGAGGATTGGGAGACAAGGCCATGCTCGGAAGTGAGCGAACGCATCATGGTTGGTATCGTGATTCGTCCGACTCAGTATTACGTCAGCAACGGGGTGCCAGCTTTTCGTTCGGCAAATATCCGCGAGGACGGGATAAACGACTTAGACCTCGTTTTTATCAGCGAAGAATCCAATGCCCTCTTAGCAAAAAGCCAGACTCGGACCGGTGACGTTCTCACGGTCAGAACCGGCTATCCGGGAACGAGTGCCGTCGTTTACAGCCGACATGAAGGATGTAACTGCATTGATCTTCTCATCACTCGGCCATCCAAAAAATTAGACTCTGAATGGTTGGCCATTTGGGTCAATTCACCGTCCGGTAAGGAGCAAGTTCTTCGCAATCAAGGCGGGCTCGCTCAAAAACATTTCAATGTTGGCGATATGCGGAATCTCGTTGTCGCTCTTCCCCCTCTCCCCGAACAACGCGCCATCGCGGAGGCGCTCTCGGATGTGGACGAGCTTCTGGATGCACTGGACCGACTCATCGCCAAGAAGCGCGACATCAAACAGGCCGCCATGCAGCAACTCCTCACCGGCCAAACCCGCCTGCCGGGGTTTAGTGGGAAGTGGGAGGTGAAGCGGTTAAACGCACTTGCGGATATTCATAGCGGGGGGACTCCCAGCACGGGCGAATCTTGCTTTTGGGATGGTGAGATTCCTTGGTGCACACCGACGGACATTACGGCGCTCGACGGACACAAATATCTTGGTGAAACCGCTCGAAGGATTACGCAACTCGGGCTCAAAGCGAGTTCAGCTGAATTGATTCCAGGCAATTCAGTCATCATGACATCACGGGCCACAATCGGCGAATGCGCCATCAATGTTGTTCCGGTCACAACCAACCAGGGCTTCAAGAACTTCATTCCATTCAAGACAACTAACGTTGAGTTTCTTTACTATCTGCTCGGAACGCATAAACAAGGATTCATCAGCCTTTGTGGCGGCAGTACCTTCCTGGAGATTAGCAAGACCCAACTTGCCGCATATGAGGTGCGGCTACCCCCCACCCAAGCCGAGCAAACCGCCATCGCCGAAGTCCTCTCGGACATGGACGTCGAACTTGCCGCCCTGGAACAGCGGCGGAACAAGACCCGCCGGCTCAAGCAAGGCATGATGCAGGAACTGTTGACCGGGAGGATACGTCTGCTGTGAAAGAAAGCCAGAATATCGAATGGAAACAATCATGGCGTGATGAATACCTCAAGTGGATCTGCGGCTTTGCCAATGCTCAGGGTGGGACGTTGATCATCGGCAAGAATGATCGGGGCGAAGTGCTGGGTCTCGCCAATGCCGCAAAACTGATGGAAGACATCCCCAACAAGGTCCGCGATGTTCTGGGCATGGTGGTGCCGGTCAACATCCACAACGAGGGCGGAAAAGAGTGGCTGGAAATTATCGTGGAGCCCTATCCCAGCCCAATCAGCTACAAAGGCGAATACCACTACCGCAGCGGCAGCACAAAGCAGGAGTTGAAGGGAGCGGCGCTGGACAAATTTCTACTGCAAAAACAGGGCAGGCGTTGGGATGGCGTGCCGGTGCCGGGCTTTGGCGTGAACGACTGCAGCTTCGCTGCGTTCAAACTGTTCAAAGCCAAGGCCGCCAAAAGTGGACGCATGAGCGAAGAGGTCTTGCAAGATGACAACGACCAGTTGCTGGACAATCTGCAGCTCAAGGACGGCCGTTATCTCAAAAAAGCCGCGACATTGCTGTTTTTCGATCAGCCGGAAAAATTTGTCGGCGGTGCCTACATAAAAATCGGTTTCTTCGTGACGGATGATGATCTGCGCTATCAGGATGAAATCCACGGCAATGTCTTCGAGCAGGTCGAAAAAACTCTGGAAATCTTATATTTCAAATATCTGAAAGCCTACATCCGCTATGAAGGCATACAGCGGGTTGAGGAATTTCTGTTCCCTCGACTAGCCTTGCGTGAGGCCTTGCTCAATGCGGTGGTGCACAAGGATTACAGCAGCGGCATCCCGATCCAAATCAGTGTGTACGATGATAAAATTGTGATGTGGAGCCCCGGACAATTACCGCAAGACTGGACCATCGAACGGCTCTTAGGCAAACACCCATCAGCTCCGTACAATCCTCTTCTAGCCAATGCCTTCTTTCGCGCAGGCTATATTGAATCGTGGGGTCGAGGCATCGAAAAAATCAACCGCGAATGCAAAGAATATGGCATCGCACCACCCCTCTACGACTACAGCATGTCCGGACTGATGCTCACATTCATAGCCAATCCTGAACACGTGAATGCAGCGCTCAGAGAACACGCCTCAAATCAGCACCGGGGTGACACACCGCAAAAAAAGCTGGTGAAAACGCCGGTGAAAACGCCGGTGAAAACGCCGGAAAAAATTCTCCGGCTTCTGGCGGCAAAGCCATCCATGACTCTGAACGAGGTCGCCGCCGAAATTCAGAAATCACTCAGCGCGGTTGAGCGCGCCAGTTCCAAGCTGGTGAAAGAAGGGCGAATGAAATATGTCGGTCCTCAAAAAGGTGGTCATTGGGAAGTGTTGGAAGAGTATGATGAATAACATCGGCCAGCCGGAACGCCACACCCAGAACCGGGTCATCGCCCTCTTCCGCCAGGAACTGGGCTACCGCTTCCTGGGTGACTGGACCGATCGCCACAACAGCAACATCGAAGAACATCTTCTTTCCGACTGGCTGGTAAAATCCGGCCACAATCAAGCCCAAATCAGCCGGGCTCTCCACATCCTGCGCACCGAAGCATCCAACCCCAATCGCAGCCTCTACGAGAACAACAGGATCGTGTACGGGCTGCTGCGCTACGGCGTGCAGGTCAAAACCGACGCCGGGAAGGTCACGAATACGGTCCAGCTCATCGACTGGGACGCCCCGGAGAACAACGACTTCGCCCTGGCCGAGGAAGTGACCCTCAAGGGCAGACACGAACGCCGCCCCGATCTTGTCCTGTATGTCAACGGTATTGCCGTGGGCGTCATCGAACTCAAGAACAGCCGCGTATCCATCGGCGACGGCATCCGGCAGCTTCTGTCCAACCAGAAGCCCGAATTCAACGCCTGGTTCTTCTCCACGGTCCAGATCGTTTTCGCGGGCAACGACACCGAAGGGCTGCGCTACGGCGCCATCGGCACGCCCGAGAAATTTTTCCTCCGCTGGAAAGAGGATGACATTGACCAGGGCCGCTTCCTGCTCGACAAGTACCTGCTCAAGATCTGCCGCAAGGACCGCCTCATCGAGCTCATGCACGATTTCGTGCTCTTTGACGGCGGCGTGAAAAAGCTCCCCCGCGTGCATCAGTATTTCGGCATCAAGGCGGCGCAGGAGCACGTGCGGGCCTACAAGGGCGGCATCATCTGGCACACCCAGGGCAGCGGCAAGAGCATCGTCATGGTCCTGCTGGCGCGTTGGATTCTGGAATACAATCCGCACGCGCGCGTGGCCATCATCACGGACCGCGACGAGCTGGACAAACAGATCGAGCGGGTCTTCACGGACAGCGGAGAGCCGATCAAAAGAGCCTCCAGCGGACGGGACCTGATGACGCAGCTCGGGCGTCCCCTGCCGCGTCTGCTCTGCTCGCTGGTGCACAAGTTCGGACGCCGAGACGTGGACGATTTGGAACGCTTCATCGCCGACCTGGAAGCAAGCCCAAGCCAGACAGTGGGCGAAATCTTCGTCTTCGTGGACGAGTGCCACCGCACCCAGAGCGGCAAGCTGCACCGGGTCATGAAGGCCATGCTGCCCAGCGCCGTCTTCATCGGCTTCACAGGCACCCCGCTTCTGAAGCAGGATCGCCAAACCAGCCTCGAAGTGTTCGGCGGGTACATCCACACCTACAAATTCGGCGAGGCCGTGGAAGACGGGGTGATCCTCGATCTGGTCTACGAGGCGCGAGACATCGACCAACGGCTCGGTTCGCAGGACAAAGTCGACGCCTGGTTCGAGGCTAAAACCAAGGGTCTGAACGACTGGCAGAAGGATGAACTGAAAAAGCACTGGGGGACCATGCAGAAGGTCCTCAGTTCCCGGTCCCGCATGGACAAGGTGGTGGCGGACATCCTGTTCGACTTCAGCGTCAAGCCCCGGCTTTCCAGCGAGCGCGGCAACGCCATCCTCGTGGCATCGAGCATCTACGAAGCCTGCAAATATTTCAGCATGTTCCAAAAGACACCGCTCAAAGGCAAATGCGCGGTGGTGACCTCCTACAACCCGCAGGCGGGCGACATCAGCAAGGAGGACGTCGGCGAGAATTCCGAGACGGACAAGGAATTCATCTACGCCACCTACACGGACCTGCTGCGGGATGTGCAGCCCAAGCCGGGCAAGACCAGGACCGAGACCTACGAAGACGAGGCCAAGCGGCTCTTTGTCGACGAACCGGTCAACATGAAACTCCTCATCGTCGTGGACAAGCTGCTGACAGGCTTCGACGCCCCGCCATGCACCTACCTCTACATCGACAAATCCATGCAGGACCACGGCCTGTTCCAGGCCATCTGCCGCACCAACCGCCTGGACGGGGATGACAAGGATTTCGGCTATATCGTCGATTACAAGGATCTCTTCAAAAAGGTCGAGAACGCCATCGCCGTGTACACGTCGGAACTGCACAGCGCCCCCGGCGAAGCCGATCCGCAGATCCTGTTACGGGACCGCCTCAAGACAGGGCGGGAAGGCTTGGACCGGGCGCTGGAAGACATTCGGCTCCTGTGCGAACCGGTCGAGCCGCCCAAGGGAGAGCTTGAACACATCCGCTATTTCTGCGGCAATTCCGAAAACCCCGACGACCTCCAGGAGCGCGAGCCGCAACGGGTCGCCCTGTACAAGGCCACGGTGGCCCTGATCCGAGCCTACGCCGGCATCGCCGACGAACTGGAAGCGGCTGGCTACTCCTCCAAGGAGGTCGAGCGCATCAAAACGGACGTGAAAACCTATACCGACCTGCGCGAGATCATCCGCAACGCAAGCGGCGAAACCCTGGACCTGAAGCCCTACGAGGCGGACATGCGCCACCTCATCGACACGTACATCGAGGCGGATTCCTCGCGCGTCATTTCGCCTTTCGCGAACATGCCCCTCTTGGACCTGATCGTGAAGACCGGCATCGCCGACGCCATCGCCCAACGCCTTGAAGGCTTGAAGGGGAACAAGAACGCCATCGCCGAATCCATCGAAAACAACGTCCGCCGCAAAATCATGCAGGAGTACCTGAACAATCCCGCCTTCTACGACAGGATGTCGGCCCTGCTGGAAGAGATCATCGCGGCCCGGAAGGCCAGAGCCGTGGAATACGAGGAGTATCTGCGGCGGATCGCCGAACTGGTACGACAAGCCACCGCCGGGCACGGCGGCGCTGCGCCCAAGACGCTCGACACCCCCGGCAAACGCGCGCTTTACGACAACCTGAGCGAGGACGAGGAGCTTGCCCTGCGTGTCCACTCCACTCTGCGGGAAACATGTCCGGACGGCTGGCGCGGAGTTATGCCCCGAGAGCAGACCGTCAAAAGCGGACTGTATGGCGTCCTGCAGGATGAAGACGACGTGGAGCGCATCTTCCAGGTCGTGTTCAACCAAAAGGAATATTGATGGCCTCGCGCATCGATCTGAGCGACATTTCCATCGACGTCATCCGCAAGGATATCAAGAACATCCATCTGAGCGTGAATCCGCCTGACGGCCAAGTTCGCATTTCCGCGCCCGAACGCATGAGTCTGGACGCCGTCCGCGTCTTCGCCATTTCGAAGATAGGCTGGATCAGGAAGCAACAGATGAAGATTCGCGAACAGGAGCGTGAGACGCCGCGCGAATATCTGGAGCGGGAGAGTCATTACGTCTGGGGCAGACGCCACCTTCTGACCATCCAGGAGACCGATGCCGCACCGGTGGTCAGGCGCAGGCCCGGCAAGCTCATCCTCCAGATCCGCCCCGGCGCGGACGAAAAAACGAGGCAAGCCGTGCTGGATGACTTCTACCGCGAACTGATCAAACACGAAGCCCCGGCCATTGTCGCCAAATGGGAACCGGTGCTTGGCGTGCAGGTCAAACGCCTTTTCGTACAGCACATGAAAACCAAATGGGGCAGCTGCAATCCGGTTGCGCGGACCATCCGGCTCAATACGGACCTGGCCAAAAAGCCGACGGAGTGTCTGGAATACATCGTGGTGCACGAGATGACGCATCTCCTTGAGCCGACGCACAACGCGAAATTTGTCACCCTGATGGACCAGTTCATGCCCTTATGGGGGCAGTATAAAGATCAGCTAAATCGGCTGCCGGTACGGCATGAGGAGTGGGAATACTAGATGGCTGTCTGCAGCTACGTTTACAAAATCTGTCCTTAAACTTCATCATTACATAACGTTATCCTTCTGAATCCTGACGAAATCACCTCGATGATTCAGGCGTGTTGCACTCCCCGCGATTCTTCAGCTATGGTTCATGCCTGACCCGGCCATCCGCACGATTGCCCCCCCTTCATCGG
Source organism: Desulfomicrobium escambiense DSM 10707 (assembly GCF_000428825.1). Classification (NCBI taxonomy): domain Bacteria; kingdom Pseudomonadati; phylum Thermodesulfobacteriota; class Desulfovibrionia; order Desulfovibrionales; family Desulfomicrobiaceae; genus Desulfomicrobium; species Desulfomicrobium escambiense. The sequence continues at coordinate 92,132 of NZ_AUAR01000015.1, forward strand.
ACGGAACCTCAACCCCGGAGGCATCATGGAACTCTCGACGAAAACGAAAATCGGCGACCTGCTCGACGCCTACCCTTTCCTGCTCGAATACCTGGTCAAGCAGTCGCCGAAGTTCTCCAAGCTGGAAAACCCATTCCTGCGCAAGACCGTGGCCGCCGTCGCCTCGGTCTCCAAGGCCGCGGCCCTGGGCGGACTCGATCCGGACGATTTTCTCGCCGGCATCGCGGTGGAGATATTCAGGAAGTCCAACGACTCCGTCACCCTGGTCAACAGCGGCGGGCGGGCGGAGCACGCGCGGAGCGTGTCGCGCGAGGAGCGGATCGAGGCCTTCAAGGGCATCGTCATGCGCCTGCACGGGGGCGAATCCCTCGACAGCCTGCGGCAGGAATTTCACGCGCTGCTGAAGGACGTCTCCCCGGCCGAGGTCGGCGCCATGGAGCAGCGCCTCGTGGCCGAGGGCATCCCGGAGTCTGAGATCAAGAAAGTGTGCAACCTGCACGTCGAGCTCTTCACCGCCGACGCCGACAAGCCCGAGCTTCCGCTCCTGCCCGACGGGCACCCCATCCGCACCTTTCAGGCCGAGAACGCCCTGGCCGAGGAAAAGGCGGCGAATCTGTCCACGATCCTGGGCGGCGTCCGGGACGAGCTCGGGTATTCGGGGGCGCGAAATGCCCTGAAGAACGGGGTCGCGGACCTGGCCGCCATCGTCCGCCATTATGAGCGCAAGGAAAACCAGCTCTTCCCCATCATGGAGGCCCACGGTCTGACGGCCCCACCGCAGGTCATGTGGGAGATCCATGACGACATCCGGGCCATGTTCAAGAAGGCCCAGGCCTGCCTGGGGTCCGCGCAGCACGCACCGGCCGTGGAGGCCGTGTCCGAGCTGGTCCTGGCCGTGCGCGACATGGTCTTCAAGGAGGAGCGCATCCTCTTCCCCATGGTCTTCGAGGCCTTTTCCGAGGAGGACTGGCGCAAGGTCAGGCGGGGGGAGGCGGAGATCGGCTTCGCCTGGGTGGACCCGGGGAATGCCTGGCTGCCGGCCGAAGGGACGGCTGCCGTCGGAGGAGCCGCAGGCCTGATACCGCTCGACTGCGGACGCATGGAGCCCGAGGTGATCAATTCCCTGCTCAAGCATCTGCCCGTGGACATGACGTTCGTCGGCCCCGACGACCGCGTGCAGTACTTCTCGCAGACAGACGAGCGGATCTTCCCCCGCAGCGAGGGCATCATCGGCCGCGAAGTGTCCAAATGCCATCCCCCAAAGAGCGTGCATATGGTCGAGGAGATTTTGGCCCGATTCAAGAGCGGGGAGCGCGACACGGCCGAATTCTGGATCGAACTGGGCGGACGCTTCATCCACATCCGCTATTTCGCGGTCAGACGCGATGGCCGGTATCTGGGCTGCCTCGAAGTCAGCCAGGACGTCACCGCCATCCGCGCCCTGGAGGGACAACGGCGTCTCCTGGACTGGACGTGACGACTGCACCGCGGGAAGCCCGGACAATCTTTCGAACCAGTGCTCGTGACGCGACAAGACCTTTGCCTGCGCGCCAATCCGTAATTCCACTCTGACCATTGCCGGGCGGCGTTTTTTTCGTGGGACGCTGCCCGTTCCGGCACACGTCCGATCATCCGGGACGCAAGGCACGCGACGTCGTGCGCCCTTGCGCTTTGTCTTCCGACTCGCGTAAGAAATATCCAGGGCGACGACGCCCACGAGAATCCACCCCCGTCCACACCAGCGAGGCCCAATGTCCCGGAAGCGAAAGGCCAGCATCCCCAGCGCGTTTTTGCGCTTCACATCGATCATCTCGACCGCGAGCCTGCTGCTCCTGGGCGCCTTGTGGGTCTGCGACGACATCTACCATTTCGAGAAGGACAGCGCCGAATACCGGCAGGAATTCCTGGAGACGCGCAAACGCGAAGTCCGACACGAGGTCGACGCCTTCCTGGCCGAAATCGCGGAACGGCGCGGCAACCTGGAAGAGTCCCTGCGGCGGAACATCCGGAACCGGGTCGATGAGGCCTGGTCCGTGGCCGACAACCTCTACCGGCACAATTCGGAGCGCATGGGGCGGGAGGAACTGGCCGGGATGATCCGCGAGGCCCTGCGCCCCATCCGCTACAACGACGGGAGGGGCTATTTCTTCGCCACGGGCCTCGACGGGGTGGAGCAGCTCTTCGCCGACCGGCCGGAGTTCGAGGACCGGAACCTCATGGACATGATGGACCCGTCGGGAAAACCCGTCATCCGGGACATGATCCGCATCGCCCGGGAACGGGGCGCAGGTTATTACGAATATTTCTGGACCAAACCCGGCAGCCCCGGGCGCGACCACCGCAAGCTCGCCTACATCCGCCACTTTCCCGCGCTCGAATGGCTCATCGGCACCGGGGAATACCTCGAAGACGTCGAGAACGACCTCAAGGCCGAAATACTGTGCTTGCTGGAACGGGAACATTTCGGAGAAGGCGGGTACCTCTTCGCCGGCACCCTGGACGGCATCGGGCTGGCCGGTCCGGCCAAGGGCAGGAACATGCTCGCCATGACCGACGCCAACGAGCTGAAGGTCGTCCAGGAACTCGTCGCCGCGGCCAAGGGAGGCGGCGGCTTTGTCGAATACGTCATGCCGCCCGTCGAGGGCATCACCCCGCACCGCAAACTGAGCTACGTGGCGCCGGTCAAGGATTGGGGCTGGTTTGTCGGCGCTGGCGTCAACCTTGACGTCGTCGAGGCGGACATCGCGCGCAAACGGCACGTCATCATGACCAACAGCATCAAGCACACCGCCATGCTGCTCGGTCTGCTCGGCCTCATCTTCCTCATCCAACACATCGCGGCCCGACGCGCTACGGCCAGGCTCCGGGAAGGTCTGGCCGCCTTCATGGACTTTTTCAGCCAGGCCGGCAGGTCCGAAGCGACCCTCGCCCCCGGCTCGCAGCCCTACATCGAACTGGAAAAGCTGGCCGCCACGGCCAACTCCATGATCGACGGACGCCTGCGCGCCGAAAAGGCCCTGCACGACAGCGAGGCCCGGTATCGGCGTCTGGTGGACAACGCCCTGGACGCCATCTTCCTGGCCGACCGGTCCGGCCGCATCATCGACGCCAACAACGAGGCCTGCCAGAGTCTCGGATACACGTTTACGGAACTCACGGCCCTGAACGTCTGGGATGTGGACATCCATGCCTCGGCCGAAGGTTTCGGGCAACTCCTCGACATGCTGAACGAAAAGGGAGCCGCGATGCTCCAGAGCGCCCACCGCAAGAAGGACGGCACCGTGTTTCCGGTGGAGATTCAGACCACCGTCTTCCAGGAGAACGGCGACCTGCTCGTCCTCGGCGTGGCCCGCGACATCTCCGCGCGGATCGAGGTCGAAGAGAAGCTCCGGCAGTCCGAAAAGACGTTCATCCAGCTCTTCCAGTCCTCGCCGGAAGCCATCTTCCTCGTGCAGACGGAGAGCGAGCGCATCAGGGAGGTCAACGAGGCCTGCGTGCGCCTCTTCGGCCATGCCCGTGAGGACCTGCTGGGTAAAACCGCCATGGAAGCGGGCCTGTACGCCCGCCAGAGCGATCGTGACACGATTCTCGGCCAGTTGCGCCGGGGCGGGGAGATCAAGGACTACGAACTGCAGATGCGGCACAGGGACGGGCGCATCCTGGACTGCGTGCTCTCGATCCAAGTCCTGAACATCGGGGGCGAACGCCATCATCTGGCGTCCTACCACGACATCACGGAACAGAAGAAAATCCAGGAAATGCTGATCCAGTCCGAGAAAATGATTTCCGTCGGCGGCATCGCAACGGGCATCGCCCACGAGATCAACAACCCGTTGGGCATCATCCTGCAGGCGGCCGAGAACCTGGCGCTCAGGACGCGGCCCGATTTCCCCAAAAACCTGGAAGCCGCCGAGGCCGTCGGTCTCGATCTCGGGCTCATGGACCGCTACATGAAAGTCCGCAAGCTCGACGTCTTCATCCAGGACATCCGCGAGGCGGGCATCCGGGCGGCCTTCATCGTGCGCAACATGCTCGACTTCAGCCGGCGCGGCGAATCCAGACGCAGCATGTGCCGCATGCGCGACATCGCGGAAAAGGCCCTGAACTTGGCCCGCAGCGACTACGACCTGAAGAAGCACTACGATTTCCGCAACATCCGCATCGAAATCAAGGAGGATTCCGATATCCCGGCCGTTTTCTGCAGCGAGACGGAGATGGAGCAGGTTTTCCTCAACCTCTTCCGCAACGCGGCCCAGGCCATCGCCTCCGCCGACATCCCCGCGGGCGAACCGCGCATCGAGGTCCGCATCTCCGTCCCGGCCGAAGGCTGGGTCCGGGTGGAGGTCGAGGACAACGGCCCGGGCATCCCGCCAGAAGCGCGCAGGCGCATCTTCGAGCCCTTCTTCACCACCAAGAAACCGGGGGAGGGAACAGGCCTGGGCCTGGCCGTGAGCTACTTCATCGTGACCAGCGGACACCGCGGAAGAATCCACGCCGCGCAGGGCTCCGCGGGCGGGGCCTGCTTCACCGTGGAATTGCCGGTCCAGCCCGGGAGCACCACGCAGAACGTGGAGCGCTAACGCGCGGGAACACCGCCTTCCGGCTGGCGCTCGAAGATGCGCATGGGCAGGCCTGCCGCGTAAAATGCGGCAGGCCGATCCGCTCCCGACATTTTTCTTTGCAGAACAAAAAAACCGCGTTAGCGTCCGGTCAGCCCCGCGAGGGCCTTCTCCAAAGAACACTCAGACAGAGCACCGAACATGCGTCCCAAGCTCAGAACGGGTTACCCCGTGACCATCCACGGCCAGACCTTCACCAAGGTCGGCATCGTCTGCGACGTTTCGACCTACGACCTCGACGGCGCCTTGCAGGTCGTCTATGTGGACGCGGCCTTCAAGGCCCGGCGCACGGTCGTGGTCTGGCGGGACGGCCGCTTCGAGTGGGCCGACCCGTCCACCCCCGGCATCGACGCCGAAAACGACCCCGCCCTCGAAACCTACGTGACCACGGTCAAGAACGGCCGCTACTAGGCCCCCTCCAGGCGGCAGTGCTGCTCGTAGAAGGCGCTGCCCCCGCCCATGTCCGTCTCCACCGCCCGGATGATGCGGTTCACCCCGCCCCCGAACCTGCCCCACGGCCCGCGCCTGTAGACGACGCAGTCCGGGTGAACGGCCGCGTCCGCAGTCAAATCCACATCCAGGAACCCGAGTTCCGTGACGATGCGTCCCGGACCGGGCCCCAGCCCCAGGACGCGTAGCGTGTCCGGGTGCACGGCGACCGCGGGCCGCACGGCGTGATCCTCGGGCAGGATCTGGGAATGGACGAAGCGGCGGTTGATGAGGGTCAAAAGCTGCAGCGGGTACCCGGCCGGCGGGTCCAGGGGCAGGTCTAGGCGGGCGGGCAGACGATACAGGCCGTCGGCGTGGCCGAAGCGCAGGCCCTCGAAGGCCACGGCCGGATGGGTCGAGCGGGCGTAACCCGCGGCGCGCAACTCCTCCAGGGTCGTGTCCAGGGTGCGCGAACACAGGGCCCGGCGCAGGGCCTCCTCGGGCTTCGGCAGCTCCAGACCGAGCCGGCGCCCGAGGTCCGAGAGAATGTCGTAGTCCGTGCGCACGCCTGCCGGGGGCTCGACAGCCTTGCCGCTCCACTGCACGTACTCGTGCATGAAGGAGCCCACGGCGTCGTCCTGTTCGAGCATCAGCGCCACGGGCAGGACCAGGTCCGCGACCTCGGCCGTGTCGGTCATGAAGGCGTCGCAGACCACGACGAAATCGAGGCCGTCCAGGGCACGGGCCACCGCGCCGGCCTCGGGGAACTGGTTGGCCGGGTTGATGCATTCCACCCAGGCCATGCGCACGGGCGGGTCGGCGCGGCCGATCTCGCGGGCCAGGTCGGGCATGAGCAGCGTGCGGCCGTAGCTCGTGGACGCCTTCCAGGGCACGTCGAAGTTGGCCATGGAACTCAGGTTGTAGTAGGCGCCCCCGCCGCTGCGGCCCACCTGCCCAGAGAGCATGGCCAGGGCGTTGACGAAGCGCACGTTCTGCCCGCCGAAGCGGTAGCGCTGCATGCCCCAGCCCAGAAGAGAGGCCACGGGCGAGGGGCCGGCGTACAGCCCGGCCAGGAAGTCCGCGTCCTCGCGAGACGCCCCGCACCACCGAAGCGGTTCATCCCCGCAGCCGTCCAGGAGCGCCCGGAAGGCGGGCAGGTCGCGGCAGGCCGCCGCCACCTCCGGCGCCACGCCCTTGCGGCGCAGCACCTCCCGCAGCACGGCCGAGGCCAGGAAACGGTCCGTGCCGGGGCGGATGCGCACGAAGCGGTCGGTGAACCCCTCGGCCGTGTCCGCGCCCGGCGCGATGGTCACCACGGGCACGCCGCCCTTGCGCAGCTGCCGGACCATGGCCGCCGTGTGCACGGAGCCCCGCTTCAGGTCGCGGCCCCAGTTGACCAGGGCCGACGTGCACAGGATGTCCGTGATGTCGTTGTGGCGCAGGGCCCCGAAGTCCTCGACGCAGGCCGATATCCCGGCCTCGTCGCACAGGGAGCCGTGCAGGCCCGAGGCGCCGAGGCTGCGAAAGAAAAGGGTCGAGAGGAACTTGACCACGCCCCGGTTGCCCGAGCCACGCACGTGCAGGATGGAGCGGGGCTCGTCGCGGTACAGGTTCATTTTCTCGGCGCACAGCCCCAGGGCCTCGTCCCAACCGATGTCCCGCCACGCGCCGTCAACCTTGAGGCGAGGGGAGCGCAGGCGGTGCGGGCTTGCGAGCCTGCGGCGGTGCACGTCGAGCTTGGGGCAGACGAAGCCGCGGGTGAAGGGGTGGTCGGGGTTGCCGCGCAGGCGCAGGCCGCCGGGGCCGTTTTCGGCCACGATGGAGCAGGCGTCGGGGCAATCAAGGGTGCAGGCGGTGATAGTCATGTATTCTCCACAAGGGCCCAGTACCAATGGGCATTTATGCGTGTTCGTCCGATTGTCAGGAGTCGTTCTAATCCCGGCGTTGACGGAAGCCAAGGCCGGCGGCAAGGTCGGACCATGTCGAACATTCTGAACCTGAACCAGACCAGCCGCGACCGGGTCGAGATCCTGGGCCGGGCCGTGAACGAATCCGGGGGGGCCACGCCCCTGTACCTGGAGCGCATCTCCGCCGGCTTCCCCTCCCCGGCCGACGACTACATCGAAACGGCTCTGGACCTGAACACCTACCTGGTCCGTAACCCGGCCGCCACATTCATGGTCAGGGTCAGCGGCGACTCCATGTCCGGCGCGGGCATACACGACGGCGACATCCTCGTCGTGGACCGCTCCGAGGAGCCCGTTCCGGGCAAGATCGTGGTCGCGGTCCTCGACGGCGAACTGACGGTCAAACGCCTGGTCCGCAAGGACGGCCAAATTTTCCTCGCCCCGGAGAACCCCCGCTACCGGCCCATCGCCGTGGCCGCCGAACAGGACCTGCACGTCTGGGGCGTTGTCTCGGGAGTGGTGCGGAGGCTCTGATGCGCGATTTCTACCTCATGGTGGACTGCAACAACTTCTACGCATCCTGCGAACGGGTCTTCGACCCGTCCCTGGAAGGCAGACCAGTGGTCGTGCTGTCCAACAACGACGGCTGCGTCATCGCCCGCTCGAACGAGGCCAAGGCCTTGGGAATAGCCATGGGCGAACCGGCCTACAAACGCGAGGACTTCTACGCCCGTAGCGGCGTGCGCGTCCTCTCCTCCAACTACGCCCTCTACGGCGACATGTCGGCCCGCGTCATGCGCACTTTGGGCCAGTTTTGCGCCGAGGCCGAGATCTACTCCATCGACGAATGCTTCCTCATGCTGCGGGGCCTGGACAGCGCGAGCCTGCTCGACACGGCCCGCGAAATCCGCGCCACGGTGAAAAAATGGACGGGCATCCCCGTAGGCGTGGGCATCGCCCGGACCAAGACCCTGGCCAAGGTCGCCAACCGCCTGGCCAAGAAGGGCGACGGCGCGCGGTTGCTGGAGGACGAGGACGACATCGACCGGGTCCTGCACTCCACGGAACCCGGCGACGTGTGGGGCATCGGCCGCAGGAGCGCGCGCTTCCTGGCCGCCTGCGGGGTGCGCACCGCCCTGGACCTCAAGCGCCGCCCCGACGACTGGGTCCGCCGCCATCTGACCGTGACGGGCCTGCGCACGGTCCTCGAACTGCGCCAGATCCCGTGCATCGCCCTGGAGGACGCCCCGCCGCCGGCCCGCTCCCTGGTCTGCTCCCGCTCCTTCGGCACGCGCGTCGAGAGCCTGGAGAGCCTGGAGGAGGCCGTCTCGGCCTATGTGCAGCGGGCCGCGGAGAAGCTGCGCCGCAAGGGCCTCGTGGCCGGGACAGTGCAGGTCTTCCTGGAAACCAACCGCTTCCAGCCGGGCCCGCAGTACTGCGCCAGCCGCGGCCGCGCCCTGCCCGCTCCCACGGCCGACACATTGGTCCTGCACGGGCCGGCCCTGCAGATTCTGCGCGAGATCCACAAGCCCGGCTACAAGTACCAGAAGGCGGGCGTGATCCTGTTGGACCTCGCCCCGGCCGGCCAGCGCCAGCTGTCCTTCCTGGAGCCGAGCGGCGAGGAGAAGACGCGGCGCGACGCCCTCATGCGGGTCATGGACCGCGTCAACACCATGCACGGCCAGGGCACCCTGACCCTGGCCGCCTCGGGCCTGGGCAGGAAGGAATGGCACATGCGCCAGGAGCGCCGCTCCCCCCGCTACACCACGTCCTGGGCCGAACTGCCCGTCGTTTGCTGAAACCGCCACACATCACTTCTGGACTGCGTTGCTCACCGATTTTGAAGGGCTCATGGAGACGGCTACACTTCGCCCTCCAAAATCGGCTCTCGCCTTGCCAGAATTGATTTGTGAACGGTTTCGAAGTGATGAGTCGTTATGAATCTTCCAAACTTCAACCTGCTTCCTCAAGGACGAGTATGCGCTTCGGACTGTGCTGCCTCTTCGTGGCCGAACCCGTGACCTTCCGCACCACCACGGCCAAGGCCCTCTCGGCCCTGAGCCGCCGCGACGCCCTGGCCAAGGCTTCGGGCGTCTGCCTGCACAACGCCCAAAACCTCCTGCTGGCGGTGCAGGCGGCGCACCGGCTGGGCATCGGGGCCTTCCGCATCATGTCGCCCCTCTTCCCGCGCATGACCCACCCCGAGGTCGGCTACAATCTGGAGGACCTGCCCGATGCCGAGGCCATCGCCCGCAACATGGCCGATGTCAGGGACTTTGCTCGGGTCCGCGACATCCGCCTGAGCTTCCACCCGGACCAATTCGTGGTCCTGTCCTCGCCCCACGCCCATGTCGTCGAAAGCTCCGTGCGGGAACTGGAGTACCAGGCCTTCCTGGCGGACCTGACCGGGGCCGACGTCATCAACATCCACGCCGGCGGGGCCTACGGCGACAAGGCGGCCGCCCTGAAACGCCTGGCCGCCGTGGTGCGGGACCTGCCCGAAGGCGTGTCCTCCCGCCTGACCCTGGAGAACGACGACGTGACCTACTCCGTGCGCGACCTGCTGCCCGTGTGCGGGGAACTTGGCCTGCCGCTGGTCTATGACGTCCATCACCACCGCTGCAACCCGGACGGCCTGGGCGAGGCAGAGGCCACGGACCTGGCCGGGGCCACCTGGAGGGGCCGGGAGCAGTACTGCCACATCTCCTCGCCGCGCGAAGGCTGGCAGGGCAACCCCAAGCCCCACGCCGACTACATCGACCCCGCGGACTTCCCGGCCTGCTGGCAAGGCCGCGCCATGACCGTGGACGTGGAGGCCAAGGCCAAGGAGTTGGCCGTGGTCCGCCTCATGCGCGATCTCGCCCCGACCGCCTGAGCGAGGCAAACGCGGAGCGCAAAGGCGCGCCGCGAACATTCTCCCGCCGGCAGCCGTCGGCAGCTTCCGAACATGCGGCACAAACGCGACATGGCAAAATATTTGTCATACGAATCTGGACAAGATTCCGCGCCTGACTTATATGTAAGACAGCCGTTTTTTTCGCCGAAACGGAAGGAGACACGCCATGACCGAAAAACGAAGCGCCCCCCGCAAGGCCAGCCTGGAACCGTGCAGCATCGAACTATACGCCGACGGCAAGGGGCCCCTGCCGTCGCGGGTCATCAATTACAGCCCGGGCGGTCTGATGATCGAACTTGACCACCCCCTGACCAAAGGCGAACCCGTCAAGATCCGTTTCCGTCCCGGCATGGAAAACGCCCAGCGCCTCGGCGAAACCCACTGCGTCGGCATGGTCCGCTGGTGCGCGCCGCAGGAGGGCCTGTACTCCGGCCGGTACGGCGTGGGCGTGCAGATGCCTCAGAGCGTGAGGACAATCAAGGCGGCGTAATACCTGCCAAGATCATCTTTCCCGAAATTGCCGGCCCAGGCGGATTCGTCCGCTTGGGCCTTTTTTTGCCCGCCGTCCCGGCAGGTCGCACACCTCGCGCGACCAAGGCCGCTCAACCGCCAGGGCATTCCGCCTCGCGATCACGCCATCTTTGCATCCCGGACAAAACGTACTAGGGTCGCAGCGTCCTTCCCCACACTCCCGGAGCCGCGGCCCATGAAAACCTATCAGGAACTGGCTCGTTCGGCCGGAGGCGGCAGCAAAACCGCCTTTTGCGAGCTCGTGCGCCGTTTCTCCGACATGGCCAAAGCCGTGGCCCTGCGCCGGCTGCGCGATCCGGCCCTGGCCGAGGACGCGCTGCAGGATGCCTTCCTGACCGCCTGGCTGCATCTGACCGGCCTGCGCAACCCCGACGCCTTCCCGGCCTGGCTGCGCGGCATCGTGACCAACAGCTGCCGCCGCATGCTCCGCGCCCACCCGCCGGACATTCTGACCTCCGACCTGGACAACATCGAGGACTTGCCCTCCGACGACCTGGACCCATGGGAACACTACGCCCGCTTCCAAACCCGCGACATGATCCGTTCCCTTCTCGCCTCCCTGCCGGGAGTCTATCGGGAAGCAGCCGTGCAACGCTACCTGCTGGGACGCTCCTACGAAGACATCTCCTCGGCCCTGGGCGTGCCCGTGGGCACAATCAAGCGCCGTCTGCACGATACCCGCGAAAGGATGATACGCGCCATTGCCGGCCATGACGCGCAGGCCATCCGCGTCGGCTGCCTTCCCATCTCCGACCACCTCCTGCCCATGATCGCCCAGCAGCGCCACGACCAGACCGCCTTTCATGTCAGCCTGCGCAGGTTCACGTCCTGGTCGGAGCTGGCCAAGGCCATGGTCAACGAAGCCCTGGACGCGGCCATGATGATGGCTCCCCTGACCATGGTCCTGCACAACCGGGGCGTTCCCCTGAAATGGGCCCTCGACGGACACCACGAGGGCAGCGCCATCACCATGCAGAAATCGATGATCAGGGACGGGGGCAGCCACGGCTTCCCGGGCCGCGATCTTGCCGGGGCAACAATGGGGCTGCCCCACCCTCTGTCCACGCATGGCATGCTGCTACGATCCGTCCTGGGCCTGGGGCCAGGGGGCAGGCCCTTCCGTCCCGTCTATCTCAGCCCCTCCTGCATGGCCCTCCCCCTGGCCCGCAGAAACCTGGACGGTTTCTTCTGCTCCGAACCCTGGGGGCTCATGGCCGAAAACGCCGGGACGGGCACCGTCCTCATCCGCTCCCATGACCTGGCGCCGGACCATGTCTGCTGCATTCTCGCCGTCCGCAGCGATTTCGCGCGCGGCAAGCCGGAACTGCTAGACGGCTATCTGAAGCTGCTGACGGCCGCCGCTGGCTACGTCCATGCGCACCCAACAGAGAGCGCGGCCATCCAGGCCCGTTTCACCGGCGTGAACAGGGACGCGGCCGCCCTGGTCCTAGAGCGCGGCTTCGTGACATTCCGCGATCTCTCCCCGGACAGCGCCAGGGCCCGGCAGGTCATGGGCATGGCCCTGCAGAGCGGCATCCTCGACCGCCCCTGCGACCTGGACGCCCTGCTCCTCCCCCGGGCCAACTGATCCCCCGCAAGAACTACGTCCGAACCTTTTGTCCGCTTTCAGGCACTCTCTTCTAACGGACATGCGCATGGCATGCCCGCGCCAACCGGCTACGACGCAACAACGGGGAGACTCCATGATCGAAATACGGCTGGTCCGGCCAAACCGGCGGGAATTCAGACGGGACGTGTATCGTCCGGGGGTCATCTCCCTGTCGCGCATCCTGTGGGGCTCCATGGGGGGCGGGATATTCCTGGCCCTCATCGCCCTGGCCAGCTCGGCCACGGGCGTCGGCGTGCTCTATCCTCCCCTGGCCGCCACCTGCTTCATCGGCGCCACATGCACCTACCTGCGCGTGGCGCGGCCCAAGTCTGTCATCGTCGGGCACTTCATCGCCACGGTGGGCGGTCTGCTCGGCGTGGCCGCCGGCAACCTGCTTCTGGAGGGCGCCGCCCTGAACGTGCCCGTGAAGCTGGGCCTCGCCGTGCTCATCTCGGCGGCGCTGATGCAGATCCTCGACGCCGACCATCCCCCGGCCGCGGCCACGGCGGCCATCCCGGCCCTCCTGCCCCTGCCCGCCCCCGCCTTGGTCCTGCCCCTGCACATGGCCTGGGGCGCCGTCCTGGCCGTACTCTTCGGCGTGATCTGGAACCGCTTCTGGTTCGAATGCCCGCCCCCCGAAGAGGGCTGCGGACGCACCTGGTTCAACCTGGGCATGGACAGGGCCGACATCGCCGGCACGGGCACATGCGCCCTGGCCACGCTGCTCATGTGCGCAAAGCCGTGGAGTCAGGTCACGTACGAGGCGGGCCTGTGGGTCATGCTCGCGGGGCTGGCCGTCATGTCCCTGCACCATTTCTTCGGAGCGCGGGTGCTCGTCTCGCGGACGGACGAGACGTGCCCCCTCGCCGCACCGCCACGAACGGGCGGACCCGGCCCGGATTCAGGGTCAAAGGAGGTAACGCGATGAACAGTCGATGGATTCCCACCATGTGCTACCAGTGCAAGGCCGAATGCGCCATCCTGGCCAGGGTGGAGGACGGCGTGCTGAAGGAGGTCCGCGGCAATCCCAGGGCCCGCGGCAAGGCCTGCGTCAAGGGCATGGCCGGGGTCTCCCTGGAGTACAGTCCCGACCGCCTGACCCACCCCCTGAAACGGGTCGGCCATCGCGGCGAGGGAAAGTTCGAGCCCTGCTCCTGGGACGAGGCCTTGCACGCCATCACCGCCAAGCTCAGGGAACTGCGCGACCGCGGCGAAGCCCACAAGCTCACGGCCAGCTTCTTCCCCCACTCCATCACCGATCCCAAGTGGCGCTTCCTGAACGCCTACGGCGGCTTCATCAACACCGCCCTGCCCCACTGCGACTCGGCCAAGATCGTGGCATGCATCAAGGCCATGGGCGGAGTGCCCAACCACCACATCCCGCCGAACTTCGCCTCCGTGCCCAAGGGCGGGGTCATCATCCTGGCCGGGCGGCACGCCATGGGCTGTCTGGACGACGCGGCCGTGCCGCGGGACATCCTGGACGCCAAGGCGCGCGGCGCCATCCTCGTGGTCATCGACCCCGTCTTCACGGCCGACGCGGCCAAGGCGGACTGGTGGATCCCGGTCAGGCCGTCGGGAGACACGGCCCTGTTCACCGGCATGACCCACCACATCGTCATGAACGGCCTCCACAACAAGGCCTTCGTGGAGAACTGGATACGGGAAGGCGACTTCGAGAAGCTCAAGGACTATCTCGCCGACAAGACGCCCGAAGCCATGAGCGCCATCTGCGACGTCCCGACCCGGGACATCGTCAAGCTGGCCGAGATGTGCGCCTCGGCCCCGTCCGTGGGCGTGGACAGCTTCAAGGGCATCATGCTCGGCCAGGCCCTGGACTTCGGCCACGCCTGGACCAACTTCCTGGCCGTGACCGGCAACATCGACAACCCCGGCGGACAGCCCCTGCCCGACCTGACGCCGCTCTCCCCCGTCCTGCCCGCGCCGGCCGGCCCGAGCCTGGCCGAAAAGGGCTGGCACCGCACCGGGCCCGACAAGGGCAAGTTCGGCAAGTACTCCTTCATCATGGAGCCGACCTGGTACGAGGCCCAGGCCATCAAGAACGGCGACCTCAAGGTGCTCGTCACGGCGGAATGCAACCCGGCCCTGACGGAAATGGGGCAGGAGGAATGGCGCAAGGCCGTGACCATGACGGACGAAAAGGGTCAGTATCAGCTCGAAATGCTGGTCAGCTACGAGATCATGCTCTCCGAAACCTCAAGATACGCCGACTACGTGCTTCCGGACAAAAGCTACTTCGAACGATGGGAGCTCCTGTACATGCCGTGGTGGTACAACTTCGGCCACGGCGTGGCCCTGCGCCAGCCCGTGGTCGAGGCGCCGGGAGAATGCCGCCACTCCAACGAGGTCTTCATCGAACTGGGCAAGCGGCTCTGCCCGGAGTACTTCGCCTTCAAGGACGACCTCGAATACTATGACATCCAGTTGGCAGGCCTGGGCCTGTCGGTCGGGAAGCTGCAGGACATGGGCGGCTTGTGGTCGCCCGGCACGACGGGTTTCCGCAAGTACGAACACGGCGGCTTCGGTACGCCGAGCAAGAAGATGCACCTCTACTGGGAGGATTTGGAGGATGCGGACCAAGCCCTGCCGCGCGTCTTCCTGGCGCCCGAATACGACGCCGACGCCGACGCGTTCCCCTTCTTCCTCATCTCCTACCGCACCATCTTCCATCAGGGTTCGGGCCAGTGGACCCACAACAACCCGCAGCTGCGCGACCCGGTCGGCGGCTTTCTGGACAACCCGGTGCTCATCAACGCCGCCACGGCCAGGAGGCTCGGCATCGAGGACGGGGCCGTGGTCACCCTGCGCTCCCGCACGGGCAGCCTCAAGGCGCGCGCCAAATGCACCGAGCGCATCCGGCCCGACTGCCTGGGCCTGCACCACGGCTTCGGCTCCACCGTGGGACGGGTCGCCGTGCTGGGCGGAGGGGTCAGCGACAACGCCCTGATTCCGGACTCGGGCATGACCCTCGACTGGCAGGACCTCGTCGGCGGGGAGTCGCACGTCTCGACCCGCGTCACCGTGGAAGGATAAGGAGGCACGCCATGAAACAACTCAGTCTCGCCATAGACCTGGACCGCTGCATCGGCTGCAAGACCTGCGTGGCGGCCTGCCGCAACGCCAAGGGCCTGGTCGACCATGCATCGGCCCTGCCCGGAGCGATCCCCTATTACCTGCGCGTGGAGAGCGACCGTCAGGGCGTTTACCCGGACATCTCCATCCGTTCCTGGGTCATGCCCTGCCAGCACTGCAAGAACGCCGCGTGCATCAAGGCGTGCAAGGCCGAAGCCATCGTCAAGGACGAACAGACCGGCATCGTGCGCATCCTGGCCGAGAAATGCACGGGCAGCCGGGCATGCATCGAGGCCTGTCCCTACGGGGTCATCCAATTCGACGCGGCCCGGAACAAGGCCCACAAGTGCGACCTGTGCTGGGACCGGGTGCACACCGGACAGAAACCCGTCTGCGCCGAGGTCTGCCTGACCGACGCCATCCGCTTCGGGGAAAAGGAACTCCTGAAGATGGAACTCGAAGCCGAGGGCAAGGAAATCGTGAAGAAGATGAGCGCCCAGTCCATGCTCTACTTCCGCACGCCCGGATAGAAACCGAGAAGCGCAACGGCGGGCCGGAAGCGTTCGCCTCCGGCCCGCCGCTGCTTCGTGAGAAATCGCCGCCCCGCATTGACCATGCCCCGCCCTCGCCGCTAGGCTGCAGTCCCGGCCGGACCGTCCCGGCACCGACGTCAACCTGCGCGAGCACCATGAACATTTCTACCATCCGACACATCCTCTCCACCGGCCAGCAGCTGTGCTTCGACGCCGCAGGCAACCCCGTGGACTGCAAGGGCAGCGGCCAGGACGGCGAGTTCCGGAGCGGACAGCCCTGGCCCGATCCGCGTTTTGAGCTACAGGACCGCGACCTGGCCCTGGACCGGCTGACGGGCCTGGTCTGGCCGCGCATCGCCGCCCTGGGGGATTTTCCCATGTCCTGGCCCGAAGCCCTGGCGGCGGTAGCTGACATGAACCGAGACCAGGCCTTCGGCCACGCCGACTGGCGCCTGCCCAACCGCCGCGAGCTTCTGAGCGTGGTCAGCCACGACCACCACCGCCCGGCCCTGCCCGCGGGGCATCCCTTCACGGTGCAGCAGACATGGTACTGGACCGCTACGACGGCCGTCATCGCCCCCGACTGCGCCTGGCGCGTGCACCTGGAGGGCGGGCGCATGTTCTACGGCGACAAGACGCGCGACGCCATGGTCTGGCCCGTGCGCGGCGAAAGCGGGCTGCTGGCGCAAACCGGGCAGATCCGCTGCCGTGACGTGGCGGGGAACGTCGTGGACTGCGCGGGGACGGGGCAGGACGGGGAGCTGCGCTGCGGGGCGCCGTGGCCCGACCCGCGCTTCGCCGTGGAGGGGGAAGGAGTGCACGACCGCCTGACGGGTCTGCTCTGGACCCGGTCGGCGGACCTGCGTGGAATGTGCACCTGGGAGGAGGCTCTGCGGGCGGCGCGGGAGCATCGCGCGGGAGGGCTGGCCTGGCGGCTGCCGAACATCAGGGAGCTGGAGTCCCTGGTGGACGCCGAGCGCCACGACCCTGCCCTGCCGGGCGGGCACCCTTTCGAGAACCCGCAGGAGGCCTACTGGTCATCGACCAGCAGCGCCTACTCGCACGACTGGGCCTACTGCTTGTACCTGCACAAGGGGGCCGTGGGCGTGGGCTTCAAGGCAGGGGCCGAGTTCTCGGCCTGGCTCGTGGCCGTGGAATCTACTCCGGGGTGACGCGCACCGCGCAGGCCTTGAATTCCGGGATGCGCGCCAGGGGATCCAGGGCCGGGTTGGTCAGGACATTGGCCGCAGCCTCGGCGAAGTGGAACGGGATGAAGACGTGCCCTTCGGCCACGCGCTCCGTGACCTGGGCCCTGACCGAAATCTCCCCGCGCCGCGAGGCCACCTGCACCCGCTGACCGTGGATGACGCCCAGACGCGCGGCGTCGGCGGGGTTCATCTCCACGAAGCATTCGGGCACGATGCGGTTCAGACCCTCGCTTTTGCGGGTCATGGTTCCGGTGTGGTAGTGCTCCAGCACCCGGCCTGTGCCGAGGGTCAAGGGATAGGCCGCGTCGGGCGTCTCGGCCGGCGGCTGCGGGTGCACGGGCACGAAGCGCCCCTTGCCGCGCGGGAAACTCTCGCGGTGCAGGATGGGCGTGCCCGGATGGGTCTTGTCCGGACAGGGCCAGACCAGCCCTTGCCCCTCAATGCGGCGGTAGTCGATGCCGCCGTAGATGGGCGCGGCCTGGGCGATTTCGGCCATGACGGCCTCGGGCGAGTCCGGCCCGGGACCCAGGCCCAGGCGTTCGGACAGCATGTTCAGGATGCGCCAGTCGGGCAGGGCCTGCCCCGGGCAGGGCACGGCGGCGCGCACGCGCTGCACGCGGCGGTCGGTGTTGGTGAAGGTGCCGTCCTTTTCGAGCGCGGACGCCGCAGGCAGCACCACGTCGGCAAGGCCCGCCGTCTCGGTCAGGAAGATGTCCTGCACCGCCAGGAAATCAAGACCTTCAAGCCGCTTCCGCACATGCGCGACATCCGCATCCGACACGGCGGGGTTCTCGCCCATGATGAACATGGCCCGGACCTGCGGGGAGGCGAACATCTCCGTGGCCGTCAGGCCGGGGGTTCTGGACAGGGAGGTCATCCACAGGCTTTCCATCCGGCCCAGGGCCGCTTCGTCGTCCACCCGTCCGTATCCGGGCAGGAAGCCCGGCAACCCGCCCATGTCGCAGGAACCCTGCACGTTATTCTGCCCCCTGAGCGGGTTGATCCCCGCTCCGGGCCGCCCCACTTGCCCGCAAAGCAGGGCCAGGTCGGCCAGGGCCAGGACCGTGTCCGTGCCGCAGGCATGCTGGGTGATGCCCATGCAGTACAGGATGGTCGCCGCCCCGGCGCGGGCGTATAGGCGGGCCGCCCGCTCCAGGTCGGCGGACGGAATTCCGGTCGCGGACTGCACGTATTCGGGGGTATAGGGCTCCAAGGCAGCGCGCAGCTCTTCGAACCCTTCGGTGCGGCTGTGGATGAAAGCCCGGTTCTCCAGGCCCTCGCGCAGGATGACGTGCATGAGGCCGTTGATCCAGGCGATGTCGGTGCCCGGCGCCGGGCGCAGCCAGAGATGGGCGTGCCGGGTCAGGGCGACGGCGCGCGGATCGACGACCACGAGTGTCGCCCCGGCGCGCACGGCACGCTTGACGCGTGCCGCGAAGACCGGATGCGTCTCGGTGGTATTGGAGCCGGTGACCAGAATCACCTCGGCGTTGCCCACATCGGCCATGATATTGGTCGGCGAGG
Organism: Desulfomicrobium escambiense DSM 10707; assembly: GCF_000428825.1. Classification (NCBI taxonomy): domain Bacteria; kingdom Pseudomonadati; phylum Thermodesulfobacteriota; class Desulfovibrionia; order Desulfovibrionales; family Desulfomicrobiaceae; genus Desulfomicrobium; species Desulfomicrobium escambiense. Next base: position 110,481 of record NZ_AUAR01000015.1, read on the forward strand.
CGCTGCCGAAGGCCTGCACCAGGGCTTCGAGGGAAGAGGCGTGGCACAGCCGCGCACAGTGGTCCACGTTGTTGGTACCCATGCGCCGCGCCAGCTTCTGAAACAGGTAGTTTTCCTCGTTGGTGCAGCGGGCCGAGGCCAGAAAACCCAAGGCGTCGGGCCCGTGGGCGTCGCGGGAGGCCAGAAGGCGGGCGGCGACCAGCTCGATGGCCTCGTCCCACCCGGCAGGGACCAGCGCTCCATCGCGTCGGACGAGCGGTGTGGTCAGGCGCTCGGGGTGGGCGGTGAAATCCAGGGCGAAACGCCCCTTGACGCACAGGCTCCCTTCATTGTGGCCGTCCTCGGCCCCCAGCACATGCCGGATGCGGCCGTCCTGAACATACACGTCCATCTGGCAGCCCACCCCGCAATACGGACACGTGGTGCGCACCGGGCGGGTCTCGCACAGGCGCGGTTTGCGGCGGGCGTCCACCATGCTCAGCGCTCCCGTGGGGCAGACCTGCAAACACTCGCCGCAGAACACGCAGTCGGACTCGGCCAGGGCCGTGTCGCACCCGGCCACGATCTTGGCGGCCGCGCCGCGGTAGCCGTAATCGATGGCCTCGTTGACCTGGATCTCGTTGCAGGCCTGCACGCATCGCCCGCAGAGGATGCACTTGGAAAAGTCGCGCACGATGAACGGGTTGCCCGTCTCGGGCCGGTAGCGGGGCCTCGGCCGTTCGAAGGAGCCCGTGCCCACGCCGTAGCGGTAGGCCAAGCTCTGCAGGGCGCAGTCCCCGGCCGCCGGGCAGAGCAGGCAGTCGTGGTTGCCGGAGTCGAGCATGAGCCGCAGGATGGTCCGGCGGGCCCGCAGCACACGGTCCGAGTCGGTGTGCACGATCATGCCCTCGGCAGCCGGGGCCGCGCAGGACGCCACTAGGGTGCGGGCGCCCCAGACCTCCACCACGCAGATGCGGCAGGCGCCCGTTGGCGCGCAGTTCGGCAGGTGGCACAGGGTCGGGATGAAGATGCCGTGGGCCTTGGCCACTTCAAGAATCGTCTGGCCGGACGTGAAGACGCACGGCGTGTCGTTGATGGTCAGTTCCATGGCGTCCCCGTCAGTCGATACAGTCGAAAGGGCAGGCCTGAAAGCAGGCCAGGCATTGCACGCATTTTTCGCGGTCGATGCGGGCAGTCTGTTTTTTGGCCCAGATCACCGCCCCGGCCGGGCAGGCCTTGAAGCACAGCCCGCACTTGCGGCAGCGCGACTCGTCCACCTCGAACTTGAGCAGGGCCACGCAGCGCTTGGCCGGGCAGCGCTTTTCGGCGATATGCGCCTCGAATTCGTCCCGGAAATGGCGCAGGGCCGAGAGGATCGGGTTGGAGGCCGTCTGGCCCAGGCCACACAGGGACGCGTCGGTGATGACCGCGGCCAGGTCCTCCAGGGCGCGCAGGTCGCAGGGCTCGCCCTTGCCTTCGCAGATGCGGGTCAGGATCTCGAGCTGCCGCCTGGTCCCCTCGCGGCAGGGCGTGCACTTGCCGCAGGACTCGTCCTGGATGAAATCCATGAAGAAGCGGGCCATGTCGACCATGCAGGTGCGGTCGTTCATGACGATGACCCCGCCCGAGCCCATGATGGCCCCGGCCTTGGTGATGGCCTCGTAGTCCACGGGCGTGTCCAGCAGGTGCGCCGGGATGCTTCCGCCCGACGGGCCGCCGAGCTGCACGGCCTTGCACTTCCTCTTGCCGGGCACCCCGCCGCCGATGTCGTTGACCAGCACGGACAGGGGCGTGCCCATGTCCACCTCGACCAGCCCGATGTTGTTCACGTCGCCGGACAGAGCGAAGACCTTGGTTCCCGTGCTGCCCTCGGTGCCCACGCCGGCGTGGCAGGCCGCGCCCAGGCGGATGATGGCGCCGACGCCGGCCAACGTCTCTACGTTGTTCAGGACCGTCGGCTTGCCCCACAACCCCTGCTGCGCCGGGAACGGCGGCCGGGGGACGGGCATGCCGCGGCGGCCCTCGATGGAGCGCATGAGGGCCGTTTCCTCGCCGCAGACGAAGGCCCCGGCTCCCTGGTAGATCTCGAGGTCGAAGGAAAAGCCGCTGCCCAGGATGTTCTCGCCCAGCAGGCCCAACTCCCGGGCCTGGGCGATGGCGACCGTCAGGCGATGGATGGCCAGGGGGTATTCCGAACGGCAGTAGATGTAACCATGGCGCGAACCGATGGCCACGGCCGCGATGAGCATGCCTTCGAGCACGGCGTGGGGGTCGGACTCGAGGATGGAACGGTCCATGAACGCGCCCGGGTCGCCCTCGTCGGCGTTGCAGAGCACGTACTTGACGTCGCCGGGCGAAGCGGCCGCGAACTTCCATTTGAGGCCCGTGGGGAACCCGGCCCCGCCGCGCCCGCGCAGGCCCGAGGCCCGCACCTCCTCGACGACGCCCTCCGGGGTCATGTCGAACAGGGCCTTGGCCAGGCCCTGGTAGGCTTCGTGAGCGATGGCGTGGCCGATGTTCTCGGGGTCGATGCGACCCTTGTTGCGCAGGATCCACGGCCGCTGCAGGGCGAAGAAGGGGATGGAGTCCATGCCCGCCACGGCGTTGCCTTCGGGGTCGCGGTACAGCAGCCTCTCCACGGGCCGCCCCCCGGCCGAGGCGATGACCTCGGCGGCGTCCTGCGCGCGCACCTTGCAGTACAGAACGCCGCCGGGCTGCATGATGACCACCGGCCCCAGGGCGCAGAAACCGTTGCAGCCCGTCTCGATGACCTGCACGGCGCCTCCCTGCCGCGCGGACTCTTCGCGCAGGGCCGCGATGAGCGGGATGGAGCCTGTGGCGTGGCAGCCGGTGCCGCTGCAACAGAAGACGCGCGGGGCAAAGGTTTCGAGGGCGGCCCGCTCAAAGTCGCGCATGGCCGTCAGTGCGGCTCGGTCGAGACGGGCGCTCATTCGTACCCCTCCAATATCTTGCAGGCCGAATCGGGCGTGACCCCGCCATGGACGTCGCGGTCCACGACCATGACCGGGGCCAGGCCGCAGGCGCCCAGGCAGCGCACGGGCTCCAGGCTGAAGCGCCCGCTCCCGCAGGTACCGCCGGCCTTCACGCCGAAGCGCCGCTCCACCCGGTCCAGGACCTCGCGCACCCCGCGCACGTAGCAGGCCGTGCCCGTGCAGACGCGGACCTGATGCCGTCCCTTGGGTTCAAGAGAAAAAAGCGAATAGAACGACACGACGCCGTACACCTTGGCGACGGGAAGGTTCATGCCGCGTGCGATGCGCTCGATGAGTTCCGGCGGGAAATGCCCCGCGATGTCCTGGCACAGCCGCAGGACCGTGATGAGGGAGCCGGGCGTGCCGCGGTGTTCGGCCACGACGGCGTCGGCCAGGGCGAGTTGTTCGGGGGTGAGTGCGTTCAATGGGGCCACGCTGGTTGAAGGTTTGTGCGGTGTTGGGCTTGGGAAAGTCATAGTGCAGGGGGCGGTGATGCGCAAATCGGTTTTGGGGGCATGGGCGGCGGGGTGGACGGTATGGACCGGATGGACGTAATGGACGGTATGGACTGTGACGAATACGGGCCACGGGCCAAACCGTGGACAGGAGAACAGCATGCATGCCGACGATCCCTTTGACCTGAGCCGCTTCGTGCAGGCCCAGGAAGGCGTTTACGCCTCCGCCCTGGCCGAACTTTGCGCCGGGCGCAAGACTTCTCACTGGATGTGGTTCGTTTTCCCGCAGATCGACGGCCTAGGCCGCAGCCAGACGGCCCGGTTCTTCGCCGTGAAGAGCCTGGCCGAGGCCCGGGCGTACCTGGCGCACCCGGTCCTGGGAAAACGTCTGCGCGAATGCACTTCCGCCGTGCTGGCCGTCGCCGACCGCACGGCATCCGAAATTTTCGGTTACCCGGATGAGATCAAGTTCCGTTCCTCCATGACCCTGTTCGAACGGGCGGATTCGGACTGCGCCCTCTTTTCCGACGCCCTGAACAGGTTTTTCGGAGGCGGACGGGACCCGATGACGCTGGAAATACTGGCAGGCATCGGTTCCTGAGCATCGGGCGAATGCCTGGAGGGCCCCTGAAACGCCGTTGCCGTCGGAGACAAGTTTGCATAGGGATGCCCTCTGCGTTTCAAAGCCCCCGACAACGCCACCGTTCTCGCCCGGCCACACAGTCGCCAAACCGCCAACGGCGCGACCACATCAGGTCCGCCGCCACGCCAAGGACACGCACGCTATGGCATTCATCGACCCCGACTCGCACCAGGCCATGATCCGCCACGGCCTGAAAACCGGCATCGCCGCGGTGCTGGCCTACGGCGCGGCCCGGCTCTTGGACCTGGAATTCGGCTACTGGGCCGCGCTGTCCGCGGTCATCGTCATGCAGGTCTACGTCGCGGATTCCGTCCAGATGTGCCTCTACCGCTTCTCCGGCACCGCCGTCGGCGCGCTCATCGGCATGGCAGCCATATCGGTCTTTCCGGCAACACAGGCCATGACCGTGCTGGCCCTCTTCCTGTCAGTGACCTTCTGCGCCTACATGACCCGCTACAACGCCCGGTACCGCATGGCGGCCATCACCGTGTGCATCGTCATTTTGGCCAGCCTGAACCAGGAGGACAGGCTCGTCTTCGGCCTGCTGCGGGTTGCGGAGATCGGCATCGGCGTGGCCGCGGCCTTCGCGGTCAGCATCACCCTGTGGCCCGTGCGGGCCGGCAGCGCCCTCAAGGCCCGCCTCATGGAACGCTTCACCGAGTGCGCCCGCAGCTACGAAACCATCATGGAGTCGTTCCTGGCCCTGCAGACGGGCCTCGACCCGCATCTGCTCGCCGGACTTCAGGCAGACATCCTGAAGGACCGCGCCCTGTTCCAGAAAGTCCTGCATCATGAGCGCAGGATGTACCGCGAGGATACCGACCTGCTGGACCTCAAAATCCGCACCCTCGAACGTTGCGTGGTCCATCTGGAGTCGATGCTCCGCGCGCTCAACAGTGAACAGGACAAGGGCTACGAAATTCTCATGGCGCCCGAACTGCGGCAGCTGTCCACAGTTGCCGTGAACGGGATGCGCGCCATCGCCTCCGGAAGCGTCCCGGACCAGGCGCACCTTTCGCACGCCCTGGATAATGCGGAAACCCGCCTGCTGGAACTTCGGAACGAGGGGGCCACCAAACGCTTCCACCTGCAGAAACTCGTTCAGTTCTTTGCCTTCTACCACGGCGCCCAATCCATGGGGCACGACATTCTTCTCTACTGCCGCAATGCGAAGTTCGACATTGCGCCCTCCTGATGGTAGGAGTTATGCATAAAAATATGCATGCCCCGCACGGGACCACGCCGGATGCCGATTGTCGACCGGCCATTGACTGTCCTGCTGGGCAATTTTATGTAACATCCCGGCAACGTAAACATCTGCCACAAGGAAGGCGAATCATGAAAAAAATACTTCTGACTGTACTTATCGCCGTGTTCGCGGTGAGCGGCTGCGCGACCATGGACCAGCAAACCAAGACCACCAAGGGTGCAGCCTACGGCGCGGGCGGCGGCGCCGTCGCCGGTGCGATATTGGGCGGGATCATCGGCCGTGACGTCAAGGGCGCGGCCATCGGCGCGGCGGCCGGCGCGGCCATCGGCGGTCTGGCTGGGGCCGGCGTGGGCCACATGATGGACAAGCAGGAGGCGGAGATGCGCGATGCCCTGGCCACGTCCGAGGAAGTGGCCGTCCGGCGCGAGGGTGATCTCATCGCCCTGACCCTGAAGGGCGACGTATCCTTCGACGTGAACTCCGACGTGGTCCTTCCGGGCTTGTACACCGAACTGGATCGCATCGCGCAGATCCTGGTCAAATACCCCGACACGACCATCGTCATCGAAGGGCACACGGACAGCACGGGCTCCGACACCTACAACCAGGGGCTGTCCGAACGGCGCGCCCTGAGCGTCCAGAGGCTGCTGGTGCAGCGCGGCGTGAGCGAATACCGCATCTCGACCATCGGCTATGGCGAAACTCGCCCCGTGGCCACCAACAACACACCCGAAGGCCGCCAGATGAACCGCCGCGTGGAGATCCGCGTCAACCCCAACGCCCAGACCCAGCCCCAGGGTCAGCCGGCTCCGGTGCAGTAATCCCGCCGGTCCTGGCCCGCACTCGCATACGGTACATCGGGCCCGCGTCGCAAAGACGCGGGCCCGATCTTTTTCGGACAGCCGCCACGTACATGCGAAGCCTGCAGTCTCTCGGTGCGGCGTGCGCAATGGTGAGCCCGACGTTCCCGCCTCGCACGTTACCGTGCAGGATTTGCGCAGCGGACGGCTGGAAAAATTTTCGCGAGATGTTCCCGCTTCCTGCAAGCCCCTCCTCGTCAAGTCCCATGGCGGCCGCACGCCGTGCGCCGCAGGGCTGCATCGGCCGGTTTTCCTCGGGTATCAGGCCCGGTTCGCTTTTTGCTTCATACGGGGAAATGGGTCCCGCCTGGAGACGGGACCTGCGGGAGTCCTGCGATACCGTTTCGCAGGGTCACTCCTTAACCCGCACACATCATGAAAAAAACACTGGCAACATTCGTCATTCTGTCCGCCCTCGCGCTTCAAGGGTGCGTGGTCGGAGTCAGTTCGGTCCAGCCTCCGCGTGTAGGCTTCTACGGGCACCCGTCCCTCGTCGTCATCCCCGGGACCTACGTCTACGCCATGACCGACATCGATGACGACATCTACTTTCACGTCGGCTGGTGGTGGCGGCTGTGGGACGGACGTTGGTATCGCTCCCACTACTATGACCGGGGCTGGAGCGACTACAGGGGGGTACCGGCATTCTACCGGGAGGTCGACCCCCGCTGGCGGGACTTCTACAGGCACCGCCGCTGGAACGGACACCCCTGGGAATGCGAACGCATCCCGGCCCCACGGGTCCAGAGCGACTGGGACAGATGGGAGAACACCCGCTACTGGGAGAAGGAGAGAAACTGGGGCGTAAAGGGCTTCCGTCCCGAGCCTTATCGACATGCCGGACTGTCGGGACAGGAGCGGGACGACTCGCGGTTCAGGGACGCGGACAGGAATCGCCAGATTCGGCCCCAATTGTCGCCGGACCGCAGGCGGGAATTCTCACGCGAAAAAGAGGCCTCGCGGCCCGGCCTGCCGTTCTTCGGAAACCGCCGGACGGACGACCGGGAAACTCAAAACCTTGAACGGGATCGAACCCATGATCGCCGGACCAGCCGACCGCAGCAGGTCTTCGAACGCCAGCGGCAGGAGGCCGGGGCAGCCGAAGCCCGAAGAGACGAGCGTTACGACGATCGCAGCGGCACGCGGGGCAGCCAGACGATTCTCGAACACCAACAGCGGGACGCCGAAAAAATCGAGGCACCGCAGAACCGGCAGCTCCGCGAGCGGCAGGACTATCGCCGCACCACTCCGTTCTTCAAACAGGGACAGCGGGAATCCGGAGCGACGGACCAGCCGCGGCACGAACAATTCCGCGAGCACCAGGCTGAAGAAACGGCGACGCCCCTCTTTCAAGGACGGCAACGGGAAGCCAGGCCTGAGAGGCGCCAACAGGACGACTCCGACCGCCGACAGTTCCGGCCGGCATCACGGCAGCCGGAAATCGGCCAGGAACGCCCGCAACGTCAGGAGCGCAGCCGAGACGGCCGCAAACGCCCCACGCAGGAACTCACCGGCCAAGGGCCTGAAGAATCCGGAGCACCTGCCAGCGGAGTAACCGAAATCATGCAGCCTCAATAAGCATCCCTCGGCGTATCGGGCGTAAGGGGAGAAGGCTCACCAAAGAACAAGGGCTTGGATTATACATCCAAGCCCTTGATTTTTTTGAGTGGCGGAGAGGGTGGGAGAGCCGAGACACGGGCTTAACCTACTGACAGGAGTTTCGACAGTTTCTGGTCAAATGAGCCGGCTATTCCCAATAATACAGCATATTAGCTCTTGATTTTCTGTAAGACCCCACGCTCGAC